>JBPEXS010000473.1:0-7827 GCA_052031325.1 Thalassolituus sp.
GAAGCCGCTGACTTCATCAAGCTGACGCTGGATGTGTACAAAGACTTCGGCTTCGACGATGTTGAGATGAAACTCTCCACCCGCCCTGAAGGTCGTATCGGTGACGATGCCCTGTGGGATGAAGCCGAATCCGCTCTCGAAGACGCGCTGAATGAAGCCGGCCTGAAGTGGGAACTGCAGCCGGGTGAAGGTGCGTTTTATGGTCCTAAGATCGAATTCTCCCTGCGCGACTGCCTGAACCGTGTCTGGCAGTGCGGCACCATTCAGCTCGACTTTATGCTGCCGGATCGTCTGGGTGCACAGTTCGTAGATGAAGATGGCGAGCGTAAAACGCCGGTCATGCTGCACCGTGCTATTCTGGGATCGTTCGAGCGTTTCATCGGAATTCTGATCGAGCATTACGCCGGCGCGATGCCACCCTGGCTGGCTCCGCAACAGGTCTCTGTGCTCAATATCACCGATAATCAGGCAGAAACCTGTGAAAACCTGGCTAAAAAGCTGAAATCATTGGGTTTCCGCGCCGAAGCGGACTTGAGAAACGAGAAGATCGGCTTTAAAATCCGCGAGCACACAATTAACCGGGTCCCTTACCTGCTGGTGGTAGGGGATAAAGAGAAAGAAACCGGCAATGTCGCTGTCCGTACCCGCAAAGGTGAAGACCTGGGTACCATGCCTCTCGAGGACTTTATCAGCATACTCGAAGAAGGTATTGCACAGCGCGGTCGTTTTCAGATGGAGAAGTGAGTATCAGAAGAGATAACAGAAGAGGCGGCCGCGAAGAGAGAGCTGCTATAAACGACAACATTCGTGCAAACGAGGTTCGTTTAATTGGTGCTGATGGCGAGATGGTAGGCGTCGTTGGTATTCAAGAAGCACTTGAGGCGGCACAAGAAGCCGAACTGGATCTGGTACAGATCTCTGATGGTGACCCCATCGTCTGTAAGATCATGGATTACGGCAAGAAGCTCTACGAAGAGAAGAAGCAGAAAGCCGAAGCCAAGAAGAAACAGCATCAGGTCCAGATTAAGGAAATCAAATTCCGTCCGGGCACTGAAGAAGGCGACTATCAGATTAAACTGCGTAATCTGAAACGTTTCCTTGAAGGTGGCGACAAGGCGAAAGTTTCGCTGCGTTTCCGTGGTCGTGAGATGGCCCACCAGAACATTGGGATGGAGCTGATGAAGCGCGTTGAAGCCGATCTTTCTGAGATGGGCAACGTCGAGCAGCATCCCAAGATGGAAGGGCGTCAGATGGTCATGGTCATCGCCCCGATTAAAAAGAAGTAGTCTGGTTCCAAAACGGATAACGGAACCCCGGCAACCGCCGGGGTTTGTTGTTCTGCCAGACACTCAGCCAGCTGAAGGTCACTGACCTGAGGCTGACTGCAAAGCGGCAGGAATAGTACAGGCCCTTAGTTTCTGTACGTTCCATAACTCTGGAGAAAGAAGATGCCTAAGATCAAAACTAAGAGCGGCGCTGCCAAGCGCTTCAAGAAAACTGCGAACGGTTTCAAGCACCGCAATGCTTTCCGTAGCCACATCCTGACCAAGAAGAGCACCAAGCGTAAGCGTCATCTTCGTGGTATGTCCCAGCTGCACGCCGCTGACAAGAAACTTGTCCTGCGCATGCTGCCAAACCTTTAATACGGATCAGGAGAATAGATTATGGCTCGTGTAAAGCGTGGTGTGATTGCCCGTCGTCGTCACAAAAAGATTATGAAGCAGGCCAAAGGTTACTACGGAGCGCGTAGCCGCGTATTCCGCGTTGCCAAACAGGCTGTTATCAAAGCTGGTCAGTATGCTTACCGTGACCGTCGTCAGCGTAAGCGTCAGTTCCGTCAGCTGTGGATCACCCGTATCAATGCTGGTGCCCGTCTGAACGGTCTGTCTTACAGCAAGTTCATCAACGGCCTGAAAAAAGCCGCGATTGAAATTGACCGTAAGGTTCTGGCAGATCTGGCTGTGAATGAAAAAGCAGCGTTTGCGGCTCTGGTTGAAAAAGCCAAGTCTGCAGCCTGAGGCAACTGACATCCTGATCTGACCCTGTCAGAACAGGATTCAACGCTTCACCCACATGACCCGTCATGTGAGAAAAAGGGGACTGGCATCTGTCATCCCCTTTTTTATTGTTTCAATGTCCGTGGGTAATGACCCGGACACAACGTATCTCTGCTCTGTGATCAGTCCGTCGTCTGCATCATGGAGCGTCAAAGGGTTTGAGATGGGGATTCAGGTCGTGCCCTGGCCCATCAGAATTCATAAGAACGAGTAGGTTCAATGGAAAATCTTGAAGTCCTGACCCAACAGGCGCTGGACGCCGTAGCGGCCGCAACCGATGCCGCCGCCCTCGATCAGGTGCGCGTACAGTACCTGGGCAAGAAAGGTGAAATTTCTGCCCTGATGAAAAACCTGGGCAGTGTCGCCCCGGAAGAGCGCCCGAAAATCGGTGCCGTGATTAACAAAGCCCGCGACAAAGTGCAGACCGCACTGAATGCCCGTAAGGCCGATCTCGAAGCCGCCGCCCTGAACGCCAAACTGGCTGCTGAAACCATCGACGTGACCCTGCCGGGCCGCGGTGTAGAGCAGGGTGGTCTGCACCCGGTGACGCGCATGCTGGAGCGCATCGAAGACTTCTTTACCAAAGCCGGTTATCAGGTCTCTGAAGGCCCGGAAATCGAAGACGACTTCCACAACTTTGAAGCCCTGAACATTCCGTCGCATCACCCGGCGCGTGCCATGCACGATACCTTCTATTTTGACGCCACCACACTGCTGCGCACGCATACGTCGCCGGTGCAGGTACGTACTATGGAAGCCCAGCAGCCACCGATCCGCATTATCTGCCCGGGTCGTGTATACCGTTGCGACTACGATCAGACCCACTCGCCGATGTTCCATCAGATGGAAGGTCTGGTGGTTGATAAAAACATCAGCTTTGCGGATCTGAAAGGCACACTTGAAGAGTTCGTCAGTGTGCTGTTTGAAAAAGAAACCAAAGTGCGCCTGCGTCCTTCGTACTTCCCCTTCACTGAGCCATCGGCTGAGATTGATATTGAATGGGTGGTTGAGACGCCGGAAGGCACGAAACGCGGCTGGCTGGAAATCGGCGGCTGCGGCATGGTGCACCCTGAGGTCTTCCGCCACGTCGGAATCGACCCAGAGGTCTACACCGGATTTGCCTTCGGTATGGGGGTAGAGCGTATGGCCATGCTGCGTTACGGCGTGAACGACCTGCGACTCTTCTTTGAAAACGATCTGCGCTTCCTTGAGCAGTTCCATTAATACCGACGAATAGGATACAAACATGAAATTCAGCGAACAGTGGTTACGCGAATGGATACAGCCTGACGCCGGTACCCAGGAACTGGTGGATCAGTACACCCTGGCCGGTCTCGAAGTCGACGGCACTGAGCCGGTCGCCGGTGAATTCAGCGGGGTAGTGGTTGGCCAGGTGGTCAGCCGTGAACAACACCCGGATGCCGATAAGCTGAGCCTGTGTCAGGTGACTGATGGCACAGAGACCTTCCAGATTGTCTGTGGTGCACCGAATGTGCGTGCCGGCCTGAAGATTCCGATGGCGAAAGTCGGGGCTGTACTGCCCGGCAATTTTAAAATCAAAAAAGCCAAACTGCGCGGTGTCGAGTCCTTCGGCATGCTGTGTGCCGAAGCGGAGCTGGGTCTGTCTGACGCCAGCGATGGCCTGATGGAGCTGCCGGAAAATGCCGACGTTGGCATGGATTTCCGCGAGTACCTGGGCCTTGACGACACCATCATTGATATCGATCTGACTCCGAACCGTGCCGACTGTCTGAGCATTGCCGGTCTGGCCCGTGAAGCCGGTGTGCTGTTCCGTGTTGCCGTGAATGGTCCTGAGGTTGTGCCGGTTGCCCCTGTGGTGTCCGATCACGTAGAAGTTGAAGTGACCGCGCCTGAGGCGTGCCCACGCTTCCTGACCCGTGTTATCCGTAACGTCCGCGTTGCGGCCGAGACCCCACTGTGGATGGTGGAAAAACTGCGCCGCAGCGGCATCCGTTCGATTGATCCTGTGGTCGACATCACCAACTACGTGATGCTGGAGCAAGGCCAACCGCTGCACGCTTATGACATGAGTCGCATTCAGGGTGGTATCCGTGTGCGCATGGCGGAAGAGGGCGAAAAGCTCACGCTGCTGGATGGTCAGGAAGTGACTCTGACTCCGAATACCCTGGTCATTGCCGACCACGTCCGCCCGCTGGGTATTGCCGGTGTGATGGGGGGCGAAGACTCGGGTGTCAGCCCTGATACCCGTGATCTGGTACTCGAAGCCGCCTTCTTTAACCCGATTGCCCTGGCCGGTAAAGCCCGTGAATACGGTCTGCATACCGATGCTTCGCACCGCTTTGAACGCGGTGTGGACTTCAACCTGCCGCGAACGGCGATTGAGCGTGCAACTCAGCTGATTCTCGATATCTGTGGTGGTGAGCCTGCGCCTGTGCTGGAAGTGGCCAGCGACGCGGATCTGCCGAAGACCCAGGCTATTACCTTGCGTCGTGAACGTCTGGCACAGATTCTCAGTCTGGAATTGCCAGACGGTGAAGTAGAAGACATCCTGCGTCGCCTCGGCCTGGACGTCACTACGACAGAGCAGGGCTGGGAAGTGGTATCGCCAAGCTACCGCTTTGATATGGCGATTGAGGCCGACCTGATTGAAGAAGTGGCGCGTATCTACGGTTATAACCGTCTGCCAGTACGTACTCCTTCGGCCGATGTGCCACTGGCACAGGTGCCTGAATCGCGCCTCGGTCTGCGTGACCTGCGTCGCCAGCTGATTGGTCGCGGTTATCAGGAGGTGGTGACTTACAGCTTTATCTCCAAAGCGCAGCAGCAGACTCTGGATCCTGACGTCGAGCCGATGGCCCTGATGAACCCGATTTCAGAAGACATGGCAGTCATGCGCACCAGTCTGTGGAGCGGTCTCATTGGCGCGGCCGGTTACAATCTCAAGCGTCAGCAGTCGCGTATCCGTCTGTTTGAAACCGGCCTGCGTTTTGTACCGGGCGACGACGGCCTGGCGCAGATTCCGACGCTGTCGATGCTGGTCTGTGGTGCCCGTGACGAACAGTCCTGGACGGCGGACAACAGCACGGCGGTCGACTTCTTTGATCTGAAAGGCGATATCGAAGCCTTGTTTTCCCGTACCGGTGAAAGTGGCGTGTTCACTTTTGCGCCAGCTCAGCATCCGGCACTGCATCCTGGTCAGAGCGCGCGTATCCTGAAAAACGGTGAAGCCATCGGCTGGATCGGTACTCTGCACCCAGAAACGCAGAAAAAACTGGGCGTTAAGCAGACTCTGATCGTGGCTGAAATGGATCAGGAGGCCGTGCAGAAGCGTCAGGTTCCAGCCTATACTGCGATCTCCCGGTTCCCGGAAATGCGTCGTGATCTGGCGCTGGTCGTAGAGCAGTCACTGTCCGTTGGACAGGTTTTTGACGCCATTAACGACGCTGCAGGCGAGTACCTGACGGACCTCAACCTGTTTGACGTATATGTCGGCAAAGGTATTGATCCTGATAGAAAAAGTCTTGCCCTGGGCTTGACCTGGCAACATCCTTCGCGCACTCTAACTGACGATGAGGTGAATTTATCTGTAGATCAGATACTTAGCACCGTTAAGGATCGTTTTGGAGCAACGCTAAGGGGTTAATATGACCGCCCTGACCAAAGCTGAGCTTTCGGAGAAACTCTTCGACGAGCTCGGTCTGAATAAGCGTGAGGCGAAGGATATGGTGGATATCTTTTTTGAAGAAATCCGCGACAGCCTCAGCCGCAATGAGCAGGTGAAGTTATCCGGTTTCGGTAACTTTGACCTGCGTGACAAGCGCCAGCGTCCGGGCCGGAACCCTAAAACAGGGGAAGAAATTCCCATCTCTGCCCGGCGGGTCGTTACCTTCAAGCCAGGGCAGAAACTCAAAGTCCGGGTAGAGGCCTATGCTGGAAGCGAGCCACAATAACGAACTGCCGCCAATTCCTGCGAAGCGTTACTTCACCATCGGTGAAGTGAGTGAACTGTGCGATGTAAAACCACACGTTCTGCGCTACTGGGAGCAGGAATTTCCGCAACTCAGCCCCGTTAAGCGGGCAGGTAACCGCCGTTACTATCAGCGTCAGGATGTCATTCTGGTGCGTGAAATCCGTGCTCTCCTTTATCACGATGGATATACCATTGGTGGTGCCCGTCAGCGCCTGTCGGATGAAGGTGATTCCAACGCCGTGGCGATGGACAAGGCTCTGATTAAAAACATGATCCGCGAGCTGAAAGATCTCGAGGAAATGCTGCGTCTGGAGTAATCCGGACGCTCCTCTTCCGGGCAAAAAAACTTCCAATTTTCATGTGCTTAAGTATACTGGCCATCCCACATTCGTGGTTCCGTCGGGATGTAGCGCAGCCTGGTAGCGCACCTGTATGGGGTGCAGGTGGTCGGAGGTTCAAATCCTCTCATCCCGACCAATTAACTCCAACAAAAACAACTAATTACGCTTTCACAATCTCCCGCTTGATGCGGTTTCCTAACGCTTTCCTAATATCCTGAACTTTATTTCCTAATATACAGGCTGGTTATCCATACGCATGGAATCAATAAACCTTGTTGCGTGCGATCTGCGCCCCGGTCAAATCCTCTCATCCCGACCAATTCCCCCTTGTTTCATTTGTCTTTTCCCCGAATTCCTGTCTCATCGTTTTTACGGTTTCGCAAAAACGCCGTCATTGCGAGTCACGCAGTGACGTGGCAATCCACAGATGCAAAAGACATAAAAAGGGCCTTAAACAGGCCCTGGATAGAATGCGGTATAAACTCTGATCGTCCAGAGGAGATGCAGATCAACGATGATCCAGTATCTCCTGAATACGCTTTCGGGCACAAGCATCCGCCCGGTGCCGCGCAACGGTGATACGTATGGACTGGCTCAGAACCTCATCCGTTTCTACCGGGCCCAGCATTTCACATAAACCCACGTAAATCAGATTGATCAGTACGCGGGCTTCTTTCACCGTCACTTCAGTAGAAGGCGTTGTGAGCATCCGCTGACCGTTTTCCAGCATCTGGATGATACCAAACGACAGTTGCTTTCTCTGGCTGTTACCAAGGGCGTAATGCAAGGCACGGTTAGACGCATCAGACGGCACATTCTTGAGCATGCCGAGAATCAGTTCTGTCATCAGCTGTGCGATGGAGACTTTTTCCTCGATCACAGGTGTTGTGCTTTTAAGCGGTACTTCGCCTTTTTTGTGGCGGAACAGCTTCATAGCGTCGATCGGATCGGGTTCAAGCGTTTCCGGGTCCGGCGCCATCATCAGGCGAATGATCTGACGGTATAGCGGGGTACGGTTTTTCAGAATAAAGGGTATGTGCTGACAGTCGGCCAGGAAGCGGTTCAGTTCAAACCGTGAGCGCTCAGAGTAGTCCGTTTCCCAGCGCCACATTATTTCCCACAGGCTTTCCTCAGGCACATGGCCGGAAAGAACGGTGTAGATAATGCGTCGTTTAATATCCGCGGGTAATTCCATACAGGATCAGGACTCTTTGTGATAAGTGATGGTTTTCTGGAATTCGGGATAGCCGATTTCGTTATGTTCTGTGTAATCCAGGCCGACCTGCTCATGCTGACGCGAAGAGCGCAGACCGATCGTCAGTTTGATCAGGTAAAAGACGCCGTAGCTCAGCGGGAAAGCCCAGACGAAGGCGCTGATTACGCCCAGCGATTGCACAGCAAACCGCTCTGGAGAAAAGAGATCACCGGCAAAGAACAGGCCCGCTGCCAGAGTACCCCAGATACCGGCAAAGCCATG
>JBPEXS010000474.1:0-8738 GCA_052031325.1 Thalassolituus sp.
TCGTAGTAGAAGTCGTTACCTTCACGGGTACGCTCACCAACACCAGCGAATACGGACAGACCGGAGTGTGCCTTCGCGATGTTGTTGATCAGTTCCATCATGTTTACGGTTTTACCAACACCGGCACCACCGAACAGACCCACTTTACCACCCTTAGCGAATGGGCAGATCAGGTCGATAACCTTGATACCCGTTTCCAGCAGGTCGGTGCTGTTTGCCTGCTCATCAAACGATGGCGCAGCGCGGTGAATTTCGTAACGTTCTTCTTCGCCGATTTCACCACATTCATCGATCGGGCGACCGAGAACGTCCATGATACGACCCAGAGTTGCGTTACCCACTGGTACACGGATAGGTGCGCCAGTGTTAGATACTGGAAGGCCACGCTTCAGACCTTCAGTGGAGCCCATTGCAATGGTACGAACCACGCCGTCACCCAGCTGCTGCTGAACTTCGAGAGTAGTTTCTGTGCCATCAACGGTCAGGGCGTCGTAGACCTTGGGTACAGTGTCGCGTGGGAATTCCACGTCGATAACGGCACCGATGATCTGTACGATAGATCCGCTCATTTTCGGTTCCTCTTAATCTTAAACCTTTGTTCCCGGGCTTATACAGCCGCGGCACCGCTAACAATTTCTGAAATTTCCTGGGTAATCGCTGCCTGACGAGCCTTGTTGTACAACAGGTTAAGCTCATCAATCATACCGCCCGCATTATCGGTGGCGTTTTTCATTGCCAGCATACGAGCTGCCTGTTCACAGGCATTGTTTTCGATTACACCCTGGTACACCTGAGACTCTACGTAGCGAACCAGAAGTCCATCCAGAATTTCTTCTGGCGCTGGCTCGTAGATGTAGCCCCACTGGCGATTCAGTGTATCGTCGTCTTTCGCCTCCAGTGGCAGAAGCTGCACTGTGTTCGGCGATTGCGTCATGGTGTTCACAAAACGGTTATAAACGATGAACAGACGATCGATCTTGCCTTCGTCGTATGCGTCCAGCATTACCTTAACCGATCCGATCAGGCTGGCTAACTCAGGCGCATCACCCAGATGGGTTTTTGCTGCGACTACGTTGCCACCAAAACTGTTGAAAAACAGACCGGCTTTAGAGCCGATGGAGCAGAAGTCGACTTCTACGCCTTTGTCTTTCCAGTCTTTCGCTTGCTGCGCAACACGCTTGAACAGGTTGTTGTTCAAACCGCCACACAGGCCCCGGTCGGAAGACACCACGATATAACCAACACGCTTGATTTCGCGGTCTTGCATATAACGATGGCGATACTCAGGTGCGGCATTGGCCAGGTGACCGATCACATCACGGATTTTATCCGCGTATGGACGGCTCTGTTCCATGCGCATCTGAGCGCGACGCATTTTACTGACAGCAACTTTTTCCATCGCTGACGTAATCTTCTGCGTGCTTTTTACGCTCGATATCTGCTCTTTAATTTCTTTTCCGACTGCCATAGCTAAGCTGCCTTTACGTTTTCAGTGAATCCAGCTAGCGATTCAGAGAACCGCCAGCAGCGGACTTACCAGGTCTGAGTGCTTTTGAATTTCTCAATCAGCTCTTTCAGACCGGCTGCGATCTCATTGTTGTAGTCACCCTTAACATTGATCTTCGCCATCAGCTCAGAATATTCGCTGTTGGCGTAGCTCAGCAGGGCAGCTTCGAACGCTTGGATCTTGCTCACTTCAACGTCTTCAAGGAAACCTTCTGTAGCAGCAAAGATGGACAGACCCATCTCAGCGGTAGACATCGGTGCGTACTGACCCTGTTTCATCAGTTCAGTAACGGCTTTACCGTGTTCCAGCTGCTTACGGGTTGCGTCATCCAGGTCAGAAGCAAACTGTGCGAAGGCCGCCAGTTCACGATACTGAGCCAGTGCCAGACGGATACCACCGCCGAGCTTCTTGATGATCTTGGTCTGTGCAGCACCACCAACTCGGGATACGGAGATACCCGCGTTCATCGCCGGACGGATACCGGAGTTGAACAGGTTGGTTTCCAGGAAGATCTGACCATCGGTGATGGAGATCACGTTGGTTGGTACGAACGCAGATACGTCACCACCCTGGGTTTCAATGATCGGCAGAGCCGTCAGAGAACCAGTCTTACCTTCAACACCGCTTACGCTCTTAACGTAGTCAGCGTTAACGCGACAGGCACGTTCCAGCAGACGTGAGTGCAGGTAGAAAACGTCACCTGGGTATGCTTCACGGCCCGGAGGACGCTTCAGCAGCAGGGAGATCTGACGGTATGCCCAGGCCTGTTTGGTCAGGTCGTCGTATACGATCAGTGCGTCTTCACCGTGATCCAGGAAGTATTCACCCATTGCACAACCGGAGTACGGCGCCAGGAACTGCATAGCTGCAGGATCGGCTGCACCCGCGGCAACGATAATGGTGTGTTCCAGAGCACCGTGCTCTTCCAGCTTACGTACAACGTTGGCGATGGAAGACTGCTTCTGACCTACGGCAACGTAGATACACTTAACGCCAGTGCCTTTCTGGTTGATGATGGCATCGATGGCCATCGCTGACTTACCAGTCTGACGGTCACCAATGATCAGCTCACGCTGGCCACGGCCGACCGGTACCATGGAGTCAACGGCCTTGTAGCCGGTTTCCAGTGGCTGATCAACGCCCTGACGTGCAATAACGCCCGGTGCAACACGCTCAACAGGCGCGGTGGTAGCAGTCTCAATAGGACCTTTACCGTCAATCGGGTTACCCAGTGCGTCGACAACGCGACCCAGCAGAGCTTCGCCAGTAGGCACTTCCAGAATACGGCCAGTACATTTGGCAGTCTGGCCTTCGGCCAGGCCTTTGTAGTCACCCAGGACAACAGCACCAACGGAGTCACGCTCCAGGTTCATTGCCAGGCCGAATACGCCGCCTTCAAATTCAATCATCTCACCGTACATAGCGTCGGCAAGACCGTGGATACGAACGATACCGTCGGATACAGATACGACAGTGCCCTCGTTCTGGGCTTGTGAAGTCACATCGAGACTTTCGATGCGTTTTTTGATGACTTCACTGATCTCGGATGGATTCAGTTGCTGCATGCATCGTCCCTCAAATTAGGATTTCATCGCTTCGGCTAACTTGGACAGCTTTCCAGTTAGCGAGCCGTCAATTACCAGGTCACCGGCACGGATGATGGCACCGCCAATGAGAGACTCATCGACTTCGCTGCTCATACGTACTTCGCACTTCAATCTGGCTTTTAAAGACTCAGCCAGTTTGTTCTGTTGTGCGTCGGTCATTTCGAACGCGGTTGTCACTACTACATCAACCGTGTTTTCAAGTTGCGCCTTCAGTTCTTCGAAAAGAACCGATACTTCTGGCAACAGCGCCAGGCGCTTGTTTTCTGCCAGAACGGCTACCAGGTTTTTGGCTGCTTCATTCAGCTTGTCGCCACATACGTCAAGTAGAGCCTGAGCCTGTTGCGGAGCAGTGAGGGAAGGATGCACCAGGATCTTAGCAAGATCCTTGTCGGCAGCGTACGCTGCCAGGATGCTGAGGTCATCAGACCAGGCATCCAGCGCATTCTTCTCTTGTGCTTCAGCAAAGGCAGCCTTTGCGTATGGCCGAGCGAGAGTTGTTAATTCAGCCATGCCAACCTCGCTTACAGTTCTTTAGCCAGTTGATCCAGCAGCTCTTCGTGAGCACTGACGTCAACAGACTTTGCAAGGATTTTGGCTGCACCAGCGACTGCCAGCTCAGATACCTGAGCGCGCAGCGCTTCTTTGGCGCGGTTTGCTTCCTGCTCAACTTCTGAGCGGGCAGCAGCGACGATACGCTCACTTTCACTGCGAGCAGTCTCTTTCGCATCATCGACGATCTGGTTAGCACGCTTGCTCGCCTGGTCGATGATTTCCGCAGCCTTTTCTTTGGCTTCACGAAGCTGATCAGCAGACTTAGCCTGCGCCAGCTCAAGATCGCGTGCAGCGCGGTTTGCTGCATCCAGGCCATCGGCGATTTTCTTTTCGCGCTCTGCCATGGCACCTGTCAGAGGTGGCCATACGTACTTCATGCAGAACCAGACGAAAATCGCGAAGGCAATCAATTGACCGAGAATGGTCAGATTCATGTTCACGGCGATTTACCTCTTACGAATTCGTTGTGGTGTGGTTGCAGGGAACACGATCAGTGATCGTGTTCGCCTTAGCCAGCAACAACGAAGATCAGGTACATCGCGATACCAACACCGATCATTGGCACGGCGTCAAGCAGACCAGCCATCAGGAAGGTTTTGGTTTGCAGCTGTGGACCCAGCTCTGGCTGACGTGCAGTACCTTCCAGCAGCTTACCGCCCAGCAGAGCGAAGCCGATACCAGTACCCAGGGCACCCAGACCAATCATGATTGCAGCAGCAATGTATACGAGTTCCATTTGAGACTCCTAAAGGTTTAGTTTGTAAGTTAATTAAAAGGGTTAAAATCGTCTGTTAATCACACTACTGATCAGTGATCTTCGTGAGCCTGACTCAGATAAACAATCGTCAGAACCATGAAGATAAACGCCTGCAGCGGAATCACCAGAATATGGAAGATCGCCCACGGCACGTTCAGACCCCACTGGATGTAGAACGGCAGCAATGCAATCAGAATAAACACAACCTCACCCGCGTACATGTTACCGAACAGTCGCAGCGCCAGGGACAGTGGCTTGGTCAGCAGACCCAGCACTTCCAGGAACAGGTTGAACGGGATTGCGATCGGGTGATTGAACGGCGTCAGTGACAGTTCCTTAGCGAAACCACCAATACCTTTAACCTTGATGCTGTAGTAGATGATCAGCAGGAAGACGCCAATAGAGAGACCCAGGGTGCCGTTCGGATCGGCGGTTGGCACGATCTTGAAGTATGGCAGGCCCGCTGCATGAGCAATGCTTGGGATAATATCGACCGGAACCCACTTCAGTGAGTTCATCAGGAACACCCAAACAAAAATTGTCAGGGCGAGTGGTGCAATCAGGGGGTTACGACCGTGAAAGGTCTCTTTTACCGTACCGTCGACAAATTCAACAACGGCTTCAACGCCATTCTGCAGCTTACCCGGAACGCCGGATGTCGCTGACTTGGCAACTTTACGGAACAACCAGATGAACAACAGGCCCATAGCCAGTGACCAGCCAATGGAGTCGACGTGAATCGCCATAAAGCCCATATCCTGAGCTTCTTTACCGCTCTTCGCCATCGTCCAGGTGGCTTCAGTCAGTTCAACGGTTGTACCGTCTTTATTCTCGCGCATGTAACCTGCCGGCAGCTTGCCATAGGTCAGGTTCGTTAAGTGGTGAGAGATGTACTCCTGGGAATTACCAGCCATTTTCAAGTCTCAATTTTAAGGTTTACAAATTGGCTATCTTTGCTGAGGCAATCACGTGACTCAGCTGCACTGTCATGAAACCGGCAAACAGTGCAAGAACATTCAGAGACTCCACCCGCTGGAAGATGACAATAAAACACAGCGCGGTCAGTACAAATTTCCATGCCTCAGCCCGATAGATAGACTGCACCACCTGAGCAGACATCCGGGCACCTGAGTAGCGGAACGCTCGCCAGATAAAGTAAGCATTAGGGAGGGCACAGGTGAGTCCTCCGAGTAATGCTGATTTGGCGGCCACATCGCTGTGAATCCAGGCCAGGAGAGCGAGAGCAACGGTCAGAATCAGTTGAAAAATGACGACTCTGTGTACGGGTGGGCGAGGTATTGACGACAAACCTGACTCCACGGTGTTGCTGACATCAAGCTCCCTGTTTTCAGGGCGCGACGATTATATGGGGTCAGGGGGTGGGCTTCAACCACTGCGGTAGCCGAAAGCCCAAATAAATCAACATATGGAGGTAAAGCAGGGGACGGCCATTGTCAGGCCTTATTTCAGGTGATCCAGAATACCATCCAGCTCATCAAGGCCGGTATAGCTGATCACCAGCTTGCCTTTGCCGCTGGCGGAGTGCTGAATCGCCACCCGCGCACCCAGCTTTTCTCCAAGCATACGCTCCAGACGGATGATATCCGGGTCAGGTTTGTCAGCTGGTTTTTTCGGCTGTGGCTTACTGAAATCGCGCACCAGAGCCTCCGCCTGGCGCACGGTCATTGCCTTGCCGACCACTTCGGTCGCGGCCTGGCTCTGGTGCTCACCACTCAGGCCAAGCAGAGCACGGGCATGGCCCATCTCGATATCACCGTGTTCGAGCAGGCGCTTAACATCGTCGTTAAGATTCATCAGACGCAGCAGATTGGCGACCGTCGCGCGGTTTTTACCCACGGCTTCCGCAACCTGCATCTGCGTCAGCTGAAATTCTTCCTGCAGGCGGTGTAGGGCCAGGGCCTCTTCCATCGGGTTGAGGTCTTCACGCTGAATGTTCTCAATCAGCGCCATGGCAATGGCGGCCTCATCGGGTACATTGCGGATCAGTGCCGGGACTTTATCCAGCTGTGCCATCTGGCTGGCCCGCCAGCGACGCTCACCGGCAATGATTTCGTAACGATCTTCCTGCCCTGGCAGCAGACGCACAACAATCGGCTGCATCAGGCCCTGCGCTTTGATCGAAGCCGCCAGCTCTTCCAGTGCTTCAGGCTGAATATCACGACGCGGCTGATAACGTCCGGGCTGAATCCACTCCACCGGCAGGTGACGCAGCTCACCATCAGCAGCCGGTTTCGCTACTTCAGAGTCGCTGCTGATTTCTTCAGGGGAGGTGGGTACGGCGGCTGACTGGGAGCTTGCTAACAGGGCGTCCAGTCCGCGTCCGAGTCCTCGTTTTTTCTTAGCTGTCATGCGTTGATTTCTTCAGGGTTCCGTGTCAGGCGCTTACTTTCTGGCCATCGTTTGGCGAAATGCGGCGATTCAGCTCGCCAGCCAGTGCCAGATAGGCCAGGGCACCTTTTGATTGCTTGTCGTATTTGATCACTGGCAGGCCATAACTGGGCGCTTCAGCCAAACGCACATTGCGCGGGATGACTGAGGTGAAGAGTTTGTCACCGAAGTGCTCGTTCAACTGATCAGAGACATCGCCAGTCAGGCTGTTACGCGGGTCGTACATGGTGCGGATAATCCCGGTAATCTGCAGCGCCGGATTCGGACCGGACTGGATAGAGACGATGGTCTGCAGCAGAGCACTCAGCCCTTCCAGCGCGTAATATTCACACTGCATCGGAATCAGCACGCCATCGGCGGCAACCAGCGAGTTCAGAGTCAGCATGTTCAGTGAAGGTGGGCAGTCAATGAGAATATAGTCGTAATCCCTGGCCACCACTTTCAGTGCCTGACGCAGACGTTGCTCACGGTGTTCGACCGACATCAGCTCCACTTCCGCCGCCGTCAGATCACCGTTCGCCGGGAGCACATCGTACCCTGCTTCAAGGTTCTGCACCCGCGCCTGAGTGGCAGTACAGTTAGCCACCAGCACATCGTACATCGACAACTCAAGATCATGCTTATCCACACCGCTGCCCATCGTGGCATTGCCCTGCGGATCAAGGTCGATCAGCAGTACCCGGCGGCGGGTTGCCACCAACGAAGCCGCGAGATTCACGGCGGTGGTGGTTTTGCCGACACCGCCTTTCTGATTGGTTATGGCCAGTATGTGACTCACGGGTTCTGCCTGTATATAAGGTACGTCGTATTCGGAGGCGCCGTTACAGACGCCCGTTTTTCAGCTGAGGCCGGCCGGAACCAGAGTCAGCAAGTGCCGCTGACCTTCCACACCCGGTACATCCAGGATCTGGGACTGGATGAGACGATAGTCATCACCAAGATCCGCCAGCTCCTGCTCAGGAAACTGCCCCTTCATCGCCAGAAAACAGCCGTCATCGGCACGCATGTGTTGCGTCCAGTGCACCATGTCTGCCAGCGAGGCAAAGGCTCTGCTAACAATCATATCGAAAGGGCGGGGGGGATGATACGCCTCACAGCGCTCATTCACTATCTCCACATTGTCGAGGCCGAGCGACGCACGCGCCTGAAACAGAAAGCGGGTTTTCTTACCGTTACTGTCGAGCAGGGTGAAGTGCTTCTGTGGGTTCATAATGGCCAGCACAAGACCCGGAAGACCTGGTCCGGTACCGACATCAATAATATGCCCGGCCTGCTGAATCGCCTTATGCACCGCGAGTGAGTCCAGCAGATGCAGTGCCACCATCTGCTGAGGATCACGGATGGCCGTCAGGTTATAGGCCTTGTTCCACTTAATCAGCAGCTCAAGGTAGGCCATCAGCGCCTGCTGCTGAGGCTCACTCAGGGTCAGGCCCAGAGCATTGGCGCCCTTGTTCAGCGACTGCAACAGTTCATTCATGTCATACACTCTCAGACGGGGGCAGAAACCGGTTCATTTCAACGGGCGGAAGTTTATCATAGCCGCCACTGAATACTGATTCCGCGGCATCCAGACTGAATCGACTGCGGGTCACCCCTGAGGATCCTGTTTGAAAACCAACGCTTTCTGGCCATTAATGGCCGCCGCCGCCGCTTTGATCGTAGTGCATGGCTTCGGCCGGTTTGTGTATACCCCGCTGTTACCCTTATTTGTCAGTGATGGCTTACTCACCATTACTCAGGCTGCGCAACTGGCCACCTGGAACTACGTGGGTTACTTCAGTGGTGCCATGATTGCCCTGCTTGCCTGGCAAAGCGGGTATGGCCGCTCCGTTCTCTTTGCCAATCTTGTGGGCAATGCCGTCATTACTCTGCTGCAGGTGTGGACGGAAGCTTACCCGGCGCTGGC
>JBPEXS010000475.1:0-4350 GCA_052031325.1 Thalassolituus sp.
GAGTCCCGTCTTAACCCCGGTGCCGTGGTCATCGCGGCTATCACCTCCTGTACTAACACTTCTAATCCCAGTGTGATGATGGCCGCTGGTCTGATCGCGAAAAAAGCTGTGGCCAAAGGCCTCAAAACCCAGCCGTGGGTGAAGACGTCACTGGCTCCGGGTTCCAAGGTGGTGACGGATTATCTGAAAGTGGCCGGACTGGATACCGATCTGGATGCCTTAGGGTTTAATCTGGTGGGTTATGGCTGCACCACCTGCATCGGTAACTCCGGCCCACTGCCGGCTGCCGTGGAGAAAGCCATTACCGACGGTGACCTGACGGTGGCCTCTGTCCTGTCCGGTAACCGGAACTTTGAAGGGCGCGTGCATCCACTGGTGAAAACCAACTGGCTGGCTTCGCCGCCGTTAGTGGTTGCCTACGCGCTGGCCGGTAATGTGCGTCTGGACCTGACCAAAGAACCGCTGGGCATAGGTTCCGACGGAGAGCCCGTATACCTCAAGGATTTATGGCCCAGCCAGCAGGAAATCAGCGACGCTGTTGAGCAGGTGAAAACCGCCATGTTCCGCAAAGAATACGGCGCCGTATTTGATGGCGATAAAATCTGGCAGGGCATCGAATTTCCACAAAGCAAAGTCTATAAGTGGAATAACGACTCTACCTACATTCAGCATCCGCCTTTCTTTAAGGGCATGAGTGAAGAACCGGAAGCCATCAGTGACATCAAGGACGCCAATATTCTTGCGTTGCTGGGTGATTCGGTGACCACCGACCACATCTCACCGGCGGGTTCGTTCAAAGCGGATACTCCGGCGGGTAAATACCTGCAGGCCAACGGCGTCAGCCCGGAAGACTTTAACTCCTATGGCTCGCGTCGCGGTAATCACGAAGTCATGATGCGCGGCACCTTTGCCAATGTGCGTATCCGCAATGAAATGCTCGATAACGTCGAAGGTGGCTACACCAAATATGTTCCAAGCGGCGAGCAGATGGCCATTTACGATGCGGCGATGAAATATCAGGAAGAGAAAATTCCTCTGGTAGTCATTGCCGGTAAAGAATACGGCACCGGTTCCAGCCGTGACTGGGCCGCCAAAGGCACACGCCTGTTAGGCGTCAGTGCCGTAATTGCTGAGTCTTACGAACGTATTCACCGTTCTAACCTGATTGGTATGGGTGTTATGCCGCTGCAGTTCCAACCAGGTACAGACCGTAAAACGCTGAAACTGACGGGCGAGGAAACCATCAGTATTGAAGGTCTCTCTGGAGAGATCAGCACAGGGCAGACCCTGAAAATGACCATCACTTACAAGGATGGAACAACGGCCAGCTGCGATCTGAAATCCCGTATTGATACCGCCAATGAAGCCCTGTACTTCAAACACGGTGGCATTCTGCATTATGTGGTGCGGGATATTCTGCAGTCTGAGGCGGGCTGAGTGCGGCTGAGGGGTTTCTGTCAGCCCGGATATCAGTGCAGATAGGCTGGTCGTTGAGAAATGACCGGAGACCTTTCCTGTAAGCGTCTTGTTGCAGCTTCAGGATTACCGAAGGCAAATTCACGCAGGATGGAGAGGGCTGCCTGAGAACAATAAATCTGCGTTTCTCTCTCCAGTCTTCCCAATACCCTGGCAAGCAACTGACGGCAATGCAGTCTCTGTTGTCCATCGGCCAGGGCCCGCATCATTTCGGTCGCGGTATCGACGTAGCGGCGTTGCTCAGAGGGCCCAGGGTTTTGCTCCAGCAGGATATCGCTCATTTCCCATGCGTTACCAAACAGTATGGCTGCCCGGCGCCAGTCGCCCTCATGCAGGGCTTCATGCCCTTGTGTGCAGATGCGTCGCCAGGCAGGCAGAAGTTCAGCGGGGTTTTCACTCAGGTGCAGGCGGTGTGAATGACAGAGAAACTGCATAGGCTCTTCAGGCGGCTGCCTGACCTCCGAATTCGGCGACAATCTGCTGAACCCAAAGGGCTACCCGCTCGTCGGTCAGTTCAAACTGCTGGTCTTCATCAATGGCCAGGCCACAGAAATGCGTTTTCTGCTCGTTGAGTGCCCGGGAGGCCTCAAACTCATATCCTTCTACGGGCCAGGCACCAATTATCCGGGCCCCGGCTTTGCTCACATACTCCTGCAGCCACCCCATGGCGTCGACAAAATAATCCGCGTAGCCGAACTGATCACCGAGGCCATACAAAGCAACGGTAGTGCCTGAAAGATCGAGGCTGTCCAGCTCTTCACTGAGATCCTCCCAGTCAATCTGTATCCCGCCGAAGTCCCAGGTGGGGATGCCCAGAATGGCAAGGTCATAGTCTTTAATGGCTGCCGGACTGATGTCTGTGACGCAGACAATGTCACTGCTGATGCCCAGTTGCATCAGGTGGTCATGGATCTTTTCGGCGACGTCTTCGGTGTTGCCGGTGTCTGAGCCAAACACGATGGCAACCCGTGCATTGCTGGATAAGGCCTGGGTCATTGAGAGTCCCGCTGTATAAACATTAACGATAATGATTATCATTAATATAATTGCAGGATTCAACCCCGAATCGATTCAGGCAGGAACAAAAAAAGGCCGCAGATGCGGCCTTTTCTATACAGTGGTCACCTCAGTCTCAGTGACCCAATGCCAGCTGGAAGTGTTCACAGGCAATGGCCTCGTCACCTTCCTGCAGCCGGACTTTACCCATCTCAGCATGGAGAGCCGGTAAGCCTTTAATCCGCAGGCCGGTTTCCAGATAGTCACGGGCTTTGGCGAGGTTGTTCACACGCATGGCCAGACGACCCAGTGTCAGCAGCAGGATAGGATCGTTCGGGCGCTCGGTCAGCTTCTGCTCAGCAAACAGCAGCTGCTTACTTGGGTCTTCACCTTTCAGGCGACCGTAAAGCTCAACCAGCTCTTCTTCCCAGATGCTGTTCAGGCCTTCACGCAGCGCTTCTTCTGCCTTGGCTTCCTGACCGGTTTCCAGCAGCAGCTCCACATAGCAGCGGATGACTGGCAGGGTCTGGCGCACTTCGGCCGACAGATTGCGGAAGGTGCTGGTCAGGCTCTGGCCACCCTGTGCATGACGGGCGCGGTCGAGCAGTTGCAGAGCGACTTTCTGTTCCAGCTCTTTGATGCGCTCTTCAGGAATCTTTGTCGCCTTACGCAGGATTGGCAGCAGGTCGTTCAGAGCGACCCAGTCTTCCAGATCCTGCAGGGTCTTCACCAGCAGTTTCAGCAGGTAGGCGTGCTTAGGGTGTTTCTCGCGCAGGTTAACCAGTACCGCCAGTGCCTGTTCGTTGGCGTCGCGTGACTGCAGCAACTGTACCTGAGTGATACCGACGGCCAGATCAGAGCCTTTGGTGCTGTGACTGGCGGCTTTCAGCCATTCGTCGGTGGCTTCTTCTTTGCCCTGCTCAAAGGCGGCGCGGGCGGCGGCCAGATAGTTGATCAGTGGTTGATCAGCATCTGCTGCACTGGCCGTCAGGTTGCGTTCAGCACGCTTCCATTGACCCTGAGCCAGAGCCAGCAGGCCGCGGGTAGTTTGCAGACGGGCGCGCAGGCTGCGACGCTTGGCGCGCCAGGCGTTGAATTTCCAGTCGCTGCCAAACAGCACCAGTACAGCACGCGCAGCGATGTACACCGCCAGCAGGGCAACGGCCAGAATGATCAGGAAAATCCACAGGCTGGATTCGTAGGTATAGACGTCCCAGCTCAGCAGGACGTAGCCGGCATCAATGTAAATCACAGTGCCAATGCCGACTGCTGCCAGCGCAATGATCACCAGCAGGGAGATCAGCAGTTTCATTTGCTTTCCTCCGCTGGCGCTTTGGCCGGCGCTGCTTCACTGACGTTGACGGTGCCACGACGCTGCTGCTCAACGATTTTCTGCAGCTGTGTCAGTGAGCCACTGATGTCCGGACGCTCAGGGTCAACAGTCCAGTCGGTCAGTTCTGCCAGGGCGGCACGGGCAGCCAGAGTACGCTCGTCTTCAATCACCAGATACTGGTCAAGCCATTCGGCAACGCGCTTGAGGCTGTGCTGGTACAGTTCAGTCTGTTCACGCAGCAGAGCGACCTGGGCCTGCTCCAGCATCAGGTGCATGTTCTGCTGCAGGTAGTACTGCTGATCCGGCGTCAGTGGTGCAGCAATCGGCTCGTCACGCTCGCGGATACGTACCATGCGCTGCAGCGACTCTTTGGCGCCGAAATAGATATCCCAGTACCAGGTCTGCTGTTCCAGCGGGCGCTGTGCTTCCTGATCCAGAATGACTTCTTCGATCAGTTTCTCCGGCATCCATGGCAGTCTGGTCAGTTGTTCCTGCAGGGCCTGCAGGCGGTAAATTGCACCCACACGGTCAACGGCCGGAACTGC
>JBPEXS010000476.1:0-2592 GCA_052031325.1 Thalassolituus sp.
GATGTGCTTGCTCCAGGCACCGGTGGCATCCAGCACGTTCTCGCTGAATTTGCTGGTCAGTTTCGACAGCTGCTGCTGAATTTCGGCGTAGCGTTCTTTCTTCGCCGGAGGCAGATCCACACCCGACAGGCGGAAGTCACGCAGCTCATGCTGGATCGCGGTTTTCTGCGCCGTGCTCAGGGTATCGAAGTGCTCACTTTCCGCCAGAGCTTCATAGGCTCTGAACAGGGCTTCGTTCTGACCCATCTCGGTGTAGTACTGGCTCAGCAGCGGCAGACAGGCGTTGTAGGCCTCGCGCAGCTCATCGCTGTTCATCACACCGTTGAGGTGGCCGACCGGCGACCACGCCTGACTCAGCTCATCCGCCCAGTCGGCCATCGGCTCGACCAGGGTATTCCACAGCGGCGTGTCTTCCTTCTCGGCGAAACCTTCCAGCAACTCGCGGATGCGACGCTTGTTGAGGCTCAGCAGCTCTTCGATGGCTGGTTTCACGTGTTCTGGTTTGATGGCAGAGAACGGCGGCAGGGTGTGGTGTTCGAGCAGCGGATTGGACATGAGGGAGGCAACCTGAATTCGGTGAGACATATCCTGAGGATATGGGGGTGCGACCCAGCAATTCAAGCAGAAGTGTTTTTCAGTACTGGGCTATAGCTTAAAAAGTATGCAATACTGCACCAATAGTATGATGATCTGCGCATGATCGGATACTCAGGATCTGAGAGAGGTAACTTGTATGAGCACTGTCCGCAAAACCATTACGCTGACCAGCAACCAGAGTGAGTGGGTGAAATCGCGAATCTCCAGTGGTGACTTCACCAATGACAGCGAGTACATCCGAGATCTGATCCGCCGGGATCAGGAGCGGCAGGCAGAGGTCGAGGCGATCAGGAATGCTCTGATTGCCGGAGAGAAGAGTGGCATTTCGGATAAGTCACCGCAGCAGATCATTAATGAAACCAAGGAAAGGTTAGCCATTCATGAAAACGCTTCAGTTTACTCAACTGGCGGAGAATGATTTCGCCGGCATTTTAGAGTATGGCATTACCCGTTTCGGGATTCATCAGGCTGAGCATTACATCCAGAAGTTGAGCAGACACTTTGAGTACCTTCTGGAGTCGCCTTTGATTGCCCCTTCAACGGAAGAATTTCTGCCCGGTTACCGCCGTTCTGTGATTGGTCAGCATTCCGTTTATTACCGCGTGACAGACTCGGGCATTCTCATTGGCCGGATACTGGGCAGGCAAAGCCCTGACCCGCAAATCCTGTTTCCGGACTCATAGGCATACTCACGCCAATCTTATGAGCACCCGACAAACCCTTCATGAGCACTTCCACAAACATACCCGCCCCTGATCGGGCATGACTCCGCAACTTGGCGAGCGCGCCTAGTGGACCCTACAGCAGGCCATTTCTACTCGACCTTGATGTCAGCAAATGGAGGTAGGGAGTGTCTCTGCAGAAGCGGGTGGGCCCGGTAAGTACCTTGACATATGTCTATAAAAAACCGATCGTGTCGGTCGCTTGTACAAACGCTAACCAGATATGCTGTCGGCATGTAGCGTAAGAAAACAATAAAAAAGACAATCCTGGGGCTACTTCATGCTTAATCAACGTAATGCCGCTGTCGAGTGGTCGACGGCTTTACCTGCTTTTCTGATTCTTGTTTTCGTTATTCTGCTGAACACCAGCCATACCGCTCATGGTCAGTTGCTGCAGCTTGGTGAATCCATCTGGGAAGGGTATTTCCAGCTGCGACAGGACCCGGTTGCACCTGAGTGTGACCCGAATATGGATATTGAGGCGGAGATCCAGACACGGCTTGCCGCTGCGTCTGAAGTCGATGAGTTTGATCTGTTTGCGGCTCCACCGCCTGACCCTGCCATTCTGCGCCAGTCTTTGACCGCCTCTAAGGCCAGTTGTGCGGCTAAGCATGCGGCCTATGCGGCGAATGTTGAGCAGATCACGACCGGCGTTGAGATCTTCCGCAGTCTGGAGCTGGGTGTTGCCGAAGTCGGTGAGATTGGCCTGTCTGCTGAGCGTATTCTGCTCGCTGTTCTGGTGCTTATCTGCGGTGGTATAGCGCTGTTCCGCCGACACCATATTGCCCTGCGCCCGATGGAAACCGTGATGGACTATAAAGTCGCGGCCATCGGTCAGATGCTGGCGTTTGCGGTGCTGTTTTACTCCGTGTACAGCTTTAAGAACATTGCTTTTTCTGCCGGTGTTGAAGTGAAAACCGAGCACGCGGTGCTGCACTGGATGTGGATCGTTGGGTTTGCAGCCCCGGTGTTTATTTCTATCTATCAGTTCTTCGTCATTCCGGAAGACGCCAAGCCGGGTGGCAGCTTTATGAAAGCGCAGTTGGCGGTGCCACTGTACGCCAGTATGGCGGTGGGCACCGGCGTCTATTTCATTGTTACCGGGCACCCGGCGGGTGTGGCAATTCATCTCAACCAGATGATGGAGATGTCGCAGCTGTTCCTCAACGTAGGCCTGTATGTGTGGATCGGTATGCTGCTCAAGCGTACTGAAATGACGCAGAAAGTCTTCAATATCTTCCGTCCGTTTAATCTCGCCCCTGAGGTATTCGCC
>JBPEXS010000477.1:0-6496 GCA_052031325.1 Thalassolituus sp.
GCTAACTCGGCAATCTGATACACCGCCGCCGGTACTTCGATCATGACGCCGACTTCGGGCACTTCAACATCAAAGCCTTCTTCGAGGACTTCCATATGTGCCCGGTAAATCAGGTGCAGTGCCTGATCGACCTCAGTGACGTTACTGATCATGGGCAGCATGATGCGCAGGTTGTTGAGGCCTTCGCTGGCCTTAAGCATGGCGCGCACCTGCACCAGAAAGATTTCCGGATGATCGAGGGTCACACGGATACCGCGCCAGCCGAGGAAGGGGTTGGCTTCAGTAATCGGGAAGTACGCCAGCGCTTTGTCACCACCGATGTCGAGGGTACGCATGGTCACCGGCCGTGGCGCAAAGGCTTCCAGCTGTTCACGGTAGATTTCACGCTGTTCCTGCTCCGACGGGAAGCGCTCTTTCATCATGAACGGCACTTCGGTGCGGTACAGACCGACTCCTTCAGCACCCCGGTCGAGGCTGCGCAGTGCATCGGTAATCAGCCCCGTGTTGACCCAGAGTGGCAGGCGGTGGTCATCCAGCGTGGTGGCTGGCTCATGCAGCAGGCCTTCGAGGTCCTGAGCCAGAGCCTGTTCTTCGTCATAGATCGCCTGAAACTGCGAGCGCAGCTCATCCGACGGATTGGTGTAAAGCAGGCCGCGATAACCATCAACCACCAGCTCGAGACTATCCAGCTTAGCGATGGGCAGACTTTCAGCCCCCATGACCGTCGGGATACCCATGGCCCTGGCCAGAATGGCCACGTGGGAGTTGGATGAGCCTCTGACCGAGACCAGGCCACGCAGCTTTTCATGAGGAACTTCACCAAGCATTGCCGGAGTCAGTTCCTGCGAGACCAGAATGGTATCCGCCGGGTAGTCCGACGGATCGGTTTCCTGTTCGGTACCCTGCAGGTGACCCAGGATACGTGTGCCCAGGTCCATAATGTCGGTGGCCCGCTCACGCAGGTAGGTGTCTTCCATCAGGCGGAAGTGGCCAACGTATTCCATGACCACTTTGCGCAGCGCACCCTGAGCCCACTGACCTTCTTTAATGGCTGTACGTACCTCCTGCCCCAGCGCATTGTCATCGAGCATATTCAGGTAGACATCAAACAGTGCCATTTCCTGAGGGCGCAGCTCGTTCTTCAGCTGCCCTCCAAGACGGCGGATATCCGAACGGGCGTGTTCAAGGGCCTGATCAAAACGCTGCAGTTCGTCGTCGATGGAGTCGGCCTGTTTATCCAGTACGCTGGTCAGGTCAGCGGCAGGCGTGATAACCACGGCCGTTCCCAGTCCCACACCGGGGGCTCCGGGCGCACCTTTAAAGCGACTGGTCTGGGCGGCGGAATCGCGGGTATCCGGCATATGCTGAATATTGCCAGTAGCCTCGGCGTGAGCAATAACCCCAGCCAGCTGGGCTGACATGGTGACCAGCAGGGCCTCTTCACTGGCATCAAACTGGCGGCTGTCACGCTGTTGCACCACCATCACGCCCATCAGGCGCTTATGGTGAATAATCGGTACGCCAAGGAACGACTGAAACGGGTCTTCGCCGGTTTCCGGCAGAAAGGCAAAGCGGGGGTGGCTGGGCGCGTTGTCGATGTTGATCGGTTCTTCACGGCTGCCGACCAGGCCGACCAGACCCTGAGAGCTGTGCAGGCTGACTTTGCCGACGGCCTCCTGATTCAGACCTTCAGTGGCCATCAGTACATAGCGGCGGGCTTCAGCATCGTAGAGGTATACCGAACACACTTCGGTGTTCATCGCCTCGCGGATACGCTTCACCACGACCTTGAGAGCATCCCCAAGATCGGCGACTGAGCTGACTTCCTGAACAATCCGTCTCAGAACATCGAGCATGATTTATCCTGTCCTGCGCTGAAGCTTTGACACCCGCGGCACCAGTTCAGTCATGGCGCGGCGGTATACATCGCGTTTGAAGGCCACTACTTTACCCAGCGGGTACCAGTAACTGACCCATTCCCAGGTATCGAATTCCGGGCTGTCGGAGTCGTTCAGGCGGATCACCGAATCGTCGCTGATCAGTTTCAGCAGAAACCACTTCTGCTTCTGGCCTATGCACACCGGATGACTGCGGTGGCGGATCATCTGCTTCGGCAGGCGGTAACGCAACCAGCCACGGGTACAACCCATGATGCGCACGTGATCCGGTTCGAGCCCGACTTCTTCTTTCAGTTCACGGAACAGCGCCTGCTCTGGCGACTCGCCAGACTTGATGCCGCCCTGCGGGAACTGCCATGCATTCTGGCCAATACGCTTAGCCCAGAGCACCTGCCCTTCACGGTTGCAGATAATAATGCCGACGTTTGGCCGGTAGCCCTGTTCGTCTATCACGATATTGTCCAGTATCTTTAATTTGTGGCGAATAGGTTATCTTACCGGAATTCTACCAAGGTCCTAATCCTGAATGCGTTTTCTGCAGAAAGTAAGCAGCGATCGCAGTAGAATGCAGTTTTTCTTATTCTTGTCATTCAGTGACCTGCAGGCCATTCCGTGTGCCTGTGACATCATTATACAGAGGCTTATCGCGGTGGCACTCGCAATTTTCGATTTAGACCATACCCTGCTTTCCGGTGACAGTGACCATGCCTGGGGCCAGTATCTGGTTGACCGGGGGCTGGTTGACCCGGAAGTACACAAGCACAGAAACGATCATTTCTACGAACAGTACAAAGCCGGAACCCTGGATATTGAAGAATATCTGGCGTTCGCCATGCGACCGCTCACCGAGTATGAGCCAGAGCACATGCACAATGAACGTGAACAGTTTATCCACGAGCGCATCTCGCCACTGGTCACCGAGGCGAGTCGCGCCCTGATCCGTAAGCACAAAGACCAGGGCGACACCCTGCTGATCATCACCGCCACCAACGGCTTTGTCACCTATCCGATTGCCGAGCATCTCGACGTCGAACACATTATTGCGCCCCACCCGGAAGTCATTGATGGTCGCTACACTGGCCGTACTGTGGGCATCCCCAGTTTTCAGGCCGGTAAAGTCACCCGCCTGCACGACTGGCTGAGTGAACGCCAGGAGTCACTGAAAGGGAGCTACTTTTACAGTGACTCGCACAATGATCTGCCGTTGCTGCGACTGGTCGACCACCCGGTCGCCGTCGACCCGGACCCGACACTGGAAGCCGAAGCCCGTGCCAATGGCTGGCCGGTCATCAGCCTGCGGGATCCGTCCTGAAGCGCCGCTAACTGCTGAGAGCCACACCATGATCCGAACGCGCCTCACTGTTCTGATGCTGACCCTGGGTCTGCTGAGCGCCTGCGATGACGCACCTGAGCCCCCCGCCGAGGTGAAGACTCCGGTAACGACCGATGATCTGTTACCGCAGACAGATACAGTGCGACGGTCAGCCACGACTGAGCTGCTGACCGCGCAGGATGCCTACCGTGACCACTTGCTGGCACTGGCCAGTGAGCACTATGACATTGCGCTCAGCGCGATCCAGAAACTCAATGCCGATATCTCAGACCTGCTCGAGTCGCCGACAGCCGCTGCTCTGGCCCAGGCCCGGGTGTCGTGGCGCAATGCCTATTCTGCTTACCTGCAGACCTTGCCGCTGACAGCGATTGATGTGAACGAACCCGATGACTGGAAGCTTGCCGGCTTAACCCGGGCGGCCCTGACAGAGTCCATCAACCCCTGGCCGGTCGAACCCGGGTACGTGGATTACATCGACGGCTACCCTTACACCGGCATCGTTAACGACACCACGCTTAACCTCTCGGAAGGCAGCCTGCAGGAACAGCATCGCTTTGCCGATGCCAGTTACATCAGTCTGGGGTTTCAGGTTATGGAGTTTCTGTTGTGGGGAGAAGATGGCCAGCGCCCGGCGCAGGATTTTGATTCTGAGGTATCCGCCAACGCCACCCCGACCCGGCCGGTGGTTAAAAATCAGGACCGTCGTGGTGAATACCTGAAAACCGCCGGCCAGATGTTGCAGAAAAACCTGCAGCGCCTGCAGCTGCGCTGGCAGAAAGACAATGGCTTTTATTCCATCACCAGTGCCGTGCGCAGTGGTCCGGCCGTGCTCAATAACAACCTGATCAGTCTGCGCCAGTTACTGAGCCGCGATGTAGCCGGGCGCTACCTGAAACAGCCGTCCAGTCCGTTCAGTCAGACCAGTCCCGAAGATGTCCGTGCCCTGCTGCACAGCACCCGTATCCTGTTGTTGCCGGTGATGAGCCAGAATGGCGTACGGACCTTACTGGCAGAAACACCTGAGAAAACCGAACGGCTGGACCTGGCTCTGGCAGGTATGGACGACTGCCTGGACGCAATCACTCAGTATCCGGCCTGTCAGGCTGAGATGTTGGAGCTGTTGACGGCCTTTGATAAGGCCGCCTCGCAGCTGGACCCAGCGGTGCTGTTTCCGGTTAACGCGTGGGCAGAACCCGTGCTGACACAGCCTTCAGATAGCGGGTCTCAGGAATAGCCGGTACTACCGGATGATCGGCGCCCTGTGAACCGGTGTACTGAATCAGCACATCGCGATCCAGCTCACGGCCGAGCTGACGCAGCATGTCCGGCAAGCGGGTCTCGCCCAGGTGCATGGAGCAGCTGGCACTCATGATCAGGCCGTCGCGGTTCAGCAGGCGCATGGCCAGCTGGTTGATGCGTTTATAGGCTTCTTCACCGGCTTTGATGTCTTTGCGCTTGGGAATAAACGCCGGTGGATCGACGACCACCACATCAAAACGCTCGCCGTCTTCGCGCAGTTGTTTCAGCGCGGCAAAGGCGTCGCCTTCCCAGCACACCATTTTCTCGCCAACGCCATTCAGGGCGGCATTCTGCTCAACCCAGTCCAGCGCCTGTGCCGAAGCATCCACACAATGCACTTCCGCCGCACCATGATTGGCCGCCTGCACGCCCCAGCCACCGATGTAACTGAACACATCCAGAACCCGCTTACCTTTCACCAGACCATTAAGGCGTGCACGGTTTTCACGGTGATCATAGAACCAGCCGGTTTTCTGGCCACTGATGACGGGTGCCATAAAACGGGTTTCGTTTTCAATCAGTGGGGCGCAGTCATCTTCCAGTGCGCCCTGAACCACACGGACATACTCTTCCAGGCCTTCTGACTGACGCAGCTTGCCATCGTTTTTCAACACAATCACACCGGGTTTCACGACTTTATTGATGGCATCCACAATGGCATCCAGCAGTTGCTCCATCGCCACCGATGACACCTGCACCACCACCACATCACCAAAGCGGTCGATCACCAGACCCGGCAGTCCGTCACTGTCACCAAACACCCAGCGATAACACTGGTGCGGATACCAGAGGTCTCGGGTCGATAACGCCACCTGCAGGCGGTGAACGATCAGTGAGGCATCGAGAAACTGTTTCGGGTTGCGGCTGATCAGGCGCGCGCAGATCAGCTGCTCCGGACTGACCACAGCGGTGCCCAGCGCTTTGCCGTTGGCGGCTTCGATCAGCACCTGAGAACCATTTTCGAGTCCTTTCAGGGGTGTGGCCTGAATATCCACCTCGTTGCTGTACACCCACAGGTGTCCGCCTTTGAGGCGACGTTCAGATTTGGCTTTAAGGCGGATGACAGGGTGCATAATGGATCCATTGGATGAAAATCAGAACGGGGTATTATAGGGTGTAGTCACCGTAATGAAACGAAGCAGACACACGTGACATCCCCTGCACAGCCACAGGATCAGAAACGACAGCAGGAGCGCCTGCTGGAAGGCTTTTTCCTGCCCGATCTGTGCAATACCCGTGCGGTGTTGATTCTGCTGATTGTGTCTGAAGTGCTGGTTCTGGCACTGACCCTGATGGACAGTGGCCTCAGCGCGTTCTCGCTGACCAATTTTGCGCTGGTCTCCTTCTTTGTGCAGTGGGTAACCCTGCTGTCGACTGCGCTGCTATGTCAGTTGCGTCGTGTCATGGCCAGCCTGCCCGTGCCCATGGCGCTGCTGCTCGCTCTGGCCGTTACCCAGGCCGTTACCCTTGCCGTAAGTCTGTTCAGCGAGGCCATGTCACCCGACCTGTTCTACAACACCGACTGGTCATGGGTTGTCCGCAACCAGCTGGTCAGCGCCATCTTTGCCGGCATGGCTCTGCGTTATTTCTACGTTCAGAATCAGTTGCGCATCCGCGCCCGTGCCGAACTGCAGGCCCGGCTTAACGCTCTTCAGGCCAATATCCGCCCCCATTTTTTCTTTAACACCCTGAACACCGTATCGTCTCTTATCACCATTGATCCGGACAAAGCAGAGCATATGCTGCTGAATCTGGCGGACCTGTTCCGTGCCGTACTGAAAAGCCCGGACGCATTGACCAGCCTGGCAGAAGAAGTTGCTCTCAGCCGCCGATACCTTGAGATTGAACAGACCCGTATTGGCCCGCGGCTGGAACTCGATGACCGCCTGCAGGCACCACTGCCTGACATCGAAGTGCCGCAGCTGATACTGCAGCCGCTGCTGGAAAATGCCATCTATCACGGCAT
>JBPEXS010000478.1:0-1836 GCA_052031325.1 Thalassolituus sp.
GTGTCGTGCCCGGCGGCCATCAGTCCATGCTGGCCCGACCCCATCAGAAACAGGGTCTCAGCCGGCTGATCCGGAATCAGGGCCAGCAGAGGCAGTGACTGCTCACGGATACTGTCGACCAGAGCCTGACCGGCATCCGCTAGATCCAGCACATCCGCCACCTGTTGTACCTTGTCCAGCACGCCCGCCAGCGTATTATCCGTCTGAATACGCACAACACGAACCCCTGCAGCGCTGAGTTGCTCAAACACGCTCTCCGGCCCTGAATCGCCGGTGGCGATCACCAGGTCGGGCTTGAGTGACAAGATGCCCTCGGCCGATAACTGCCGCATATAGCCTACCTGGGGCAGTGACTGAGCGGCCTCAGGATAGACACTGGTGCTGTCGACCCCAACCAGACGGTCTTCCGCCCCCAGGGCATAAACAATCTCGGTCAGGGCACCATCGATACTGACCAGGCCTGCGGCCCAGGCGTTAACCGGAAGACAGATCAGGCAGACCAGCAACCCCTGAACACACCTGCGCAAATGCTGTGAACGCATCATACGACGGCCTCTTCCTGCAGGCGGTAAACCTGTTCCAGTCCGGCCACCAGCTCGCGCCAGCCGCTCAGTTCCGTTTCACCGTTGTGACGTTCACCGAACATCAGCCCCAGCTGACGGCCGTCGTTGTCAAACAGTTCCAGCGACGTGACGATGCCATCGCTGGTTGGTTTACGTACCAGCCACACCGAATCAATGCGTGTTGTGTCGGCATGCAGGTTAAAGTCGGGGTCGAGCACATTGAACCAGGGTCCGGTGCGCTTCAGGTTACTGATGGTGCCGGTGTGAATCTGAATGACCCCGGCGTTACCCACAAACAGCATGACCGACAGATCACGGGCGGCAGCCTGAGTCAGGGCGGCTTCAAATACCGTCGGGTCCAGTGGTCTGGCCATGTCCTCTGGCACGGCACGGTACGCCGGTATGCGCTGGAGGTTATGACGCTTCAGCATGGCCTGAAAGTGATGCACATCCTGCAGGGCCTGCCAGTCGTTGAGCAGTGCTTCGGTGTCGAGCGAATCCGGAGTCGTTAACAGGTCTGCAGGGGCAGTGGGCGGAACGACATCCAACGCCATGTTCTGGTCAGCGGCGCGGTATTTTTCGATCAGCGCATCAAAGGCTGCTGTGTCGGTCTCGTCAGTGGCGTAAATCTTATGTACGGCCTGACCATCCTGATCAAAAAACTGCAGACTCTGACGCTCACCGTTCGGGGTGTTTTCCCAGACGGCAAACCCAAACGCGAAATGGGTAAAGAAAATCCGCAGATCAATCACCCCAAGCGCCAGCCCCATATTGCCGTGCAGGCTGAGGTTCTGATACTGGCCGGTTTTCTCATGCACCAGTACGTCGTTACGGGTCAGCGCCATGACCCGACCTGCGCTTTCGACCTCGGTTAACAGGCGCTTATAGTCACCACCCAGGCGGATGTTTCTGCCGCTCTGGTTCAGCGCCACCAGCTCAGCTTCGCTCACACCCAGTATGTTAGCGGCCTCGCGGATTCTCAGTCGCGGATTATTCAGGCGTAACTCACGCCATTGATCACTCAGTGCAGTTGTTTCTTCGATAGCCATGGCCCTTCTCCTTACTCGCTGACGAGTTCAATAAACCGGATTTCCGGGCTACCGGAATCGCCCAGACTGTAGTAGTTGCTGATCTGCAGGCTGTACTGCACGGCGGCGTCATCGCTGCTGTCGGTATCGATGACGTAGGTGCGGAAGTTGGGCCACAGCTTGTGCTCGCCGGTCAGGTTGTAGGCGTACCAGCTGTCTTCTGCAAACACACCAGAGCTGCTGTC
>JBPEXS010000479.1:0-3671 GCA_052031325.1 Thalassolituus sp.
GCCCTCTTCTCCATGGCCGTCGTTAACGACCGCATCACCCGTTTCGTACGTGATAATGACCTGCCGGTTGTTGTCTTTGGTTTTGGCGATTGTACCGGCGGTGCACAGGCCAGCTTTGTGACTCATCCACTGACGCAGACCTATTATTTCTCCGGTACCAATATGCCGTTCGCCGGCCAGATCGTGGTCCCAGATTACCTGCCAAGCACCTGTACTCTGTCGAATTATCTCTCAGTGTCACCTGAGTCGATGGACGGCCTGGTCGCGCATCCGTTCGTACCGGACCTCGACCAGAAACTGCGTGAAATTGACGCAGATATGCCCGTTGCCCGCCACACCGTCGATGATGTACTGGAACGTGTTCTCGAAGGCTATGTCACCGCTGAGCGACTGGCACCTGAAACCGGCGACCTGCAGAAAACCGGCAAGAAATTCGGGCCGGTGAATAAGGTTCTGATTCATGCCCGTGGCTGTACTGCGGTGAAACTGATCCGTAAAGCGCAGGATAATAATATCCAGGTGGTGCTGATTCAGTCTGACCCGGATATGGATTCCGTTCCGGCCGATATGCTGGGCCCTGACGACCGTCTGGTCTGTATCGGTGGTAATACCCCGGATGAAAGTTATCTGAATGCTAAATCCGTGCTGCATATCGCACGCCATGAGAAAGTTGATGCCCTGCACCCGGGTATTGGTTTCCTGTCGGAAAACAGCCAGTTCGCAGCGCTCTGTGGCAACCACGATATTAACTTTATTGGTCCACCGGTCTCCGCCATGGAAACCATGGGGAATAAATCCAACGCCATCAACACAGCGATGCGTGTGAAGGTGCCAGTTGTGCCCGGATCACACGGTATTCTCACCAGTTCTGCCAACGCAGCGACTGTGGCTGATGACATTGGATACCCAGTTCTGCTGAAAGCCGTTCATGGTGGTGGTGGTAAAGGTATTCAGGTGGTGCAGTCGCCAGATCACATCCATTCCCTGTTCCATCAGATTTCTACCGAAGCGAAATCCGCCTTCGGCAACGGCGATGTATACCTGGAAAAATACGTCACTTCCCTGCGCCATATTGAAGTTCAGGTATTGCGTGACCGTGACGGCAACACCCGCATTCTGGGCCTGCGGGACTGCTCAGTGCAGCGCAATAACCAGAAGATCTTTGAAGAGTCTGGCTCAGTCATGCTGCCAGCCGAACTGGAACAGAGCGCCTATGATTACGCCCGCAAACTCACCGATGCGGTGGAATACGTTGGTGCGGGCACCGTTGAATTTATCTTCGATCTGCAGTCTATGGCCGTGTACTTCATGGAAATGAATACCCGCCTGCAGGTAGAACACCCTGTCACCGAACGTGTTTCCGGTATCGACATCGTCTCAGCTCAGTTCCGTATCGCTGCTGGCGGCAGCATTGCCGATCTGCAGCCTGAACCTAAGGGTTACGCCATTGAAGTCCGGATCAACGCTGAAAAAGCGGTGATCAAAAGCGATGATGTGGAGTTTGTACCGACTCCGGGCACCATCACTAACTGTGTGATGCCGAAATACGATCATATCGAACTGATTTCGATGGCAGAGAGTGGCAAACAGGTTTCGCCGTTCTACGACAGCATGGTGGCTCAGGTGATCTGTTACGGTGAAGACCGTGACGACACCATCCGCAAGCTGCGAACCTATCTGGATGAAGTCACCATTACCGGGATCTGTACCAATATCCCGATGCTGAAGCGCATTCTTGACGACGACGTCTTCAACAAAGGCATTTACGATACCACCTACCTGCCTCAGTTCCTTGAACGCACTGATATCGACAGCCTGATCTCTGAGATCGAAGAAGCGGCTGAAATGAGTGCCGCTGCGGTCGATGCCGATGCACTGAAAATCGAAGGCTCAGATGAGCTTAAGGTGCTGTCGCCAAGCACCAGTATTTTCTACACTTCCTCATCTCCGACCGAGCCAGCGTTCGTGAAAGAAGGTGATGTGATTGAGGTGTCACAGACACTGTGTCTGATGGAGGCAATGAAAATGTTCACGCCAATGACGCTGAAACAGTTCAACCGCCCGGGTGCCGAACTTTATCCGGCGAATCAGAAATTCCGCATTTCGCGGATTATGAACTCAGATGGTCAGCAGGTGAATCAGGGCGATCTGCTGTTTGTGGTGAAGCCGGTCAGCGAAAACTGAACGGCCAGACTGGTAAGCTACTGAACGGGGCTGCCCTCAGGCCAGCCCTTTACTGGAGTCCGTCTCCGGTACAATCAGATAATCACGTACCATCTCCCGCGCCCGATGTAACCGGCTTTTGGTAGCCGCCAGAGAAATATTCAGGCGCTCGGCAATCTCCTGATTACTCAGCTGCTGATAGTCCTTCAGCAGCAGTACCTGACGGTAGTCATCCGGCAGATGATCAAGAGCATCCAGCACCTCATAAAGCAATTCAGGTCCACTGGCTGACTCCAGCCACTCATCGGCGCGGTTTTCATCCCAGGGATCGGAACGCAGCGCCACCCTCCCCAGCTTACGACACTCACGGCGGGTGCTGGTGAACAACCACGACGACAGAGCCGCAATCACCCTCAGGCTTTCCAGCTTTCTGGCCATAGTCAGCAGTACTTCCTGTACGGCATCGTCCACATCGCCAATCATGCAATGCTTCATAGCATAACGACGAATATCCGGTTGAGCTTTGAACAACAGGTTTTCCAGATCTTTTCGATTTCCTTGCTGGGCAGCCCGGACGAGCGCCTCATCAATCTGTCTGAGTGTCATACGCACCTCTGAATCTTCATTTCTGAATTCTTCATTTCCATGAATCCTTTTTAAACACTGCCATCTCTTCTGTATGAAATCAAAACAATTCTCAGGAGTCAGTACAGTGAAAAAACATCCGGTTATGTCAGCCATCACCCTGTTGATCTGCAGCATTTTATTGATGTCCTGTTCAACTATAGACCGCCAGGAGAGCAACAAGATGCAAAACAACATCAGTAAATACAAACCCCTGAAGCCGACCAAGAGCATTCTGTTTATTCATGGTATGTACATGACCCCCAAGGTATGGGACGAATGGCAGGACTGGTTTGATGACCGTGGTTACGATACCTACGCCCCAGCCTGGCCACATCATGCGCTGAGCGTTGCTGAACAGAATGAAAAACACCCGGATTCTGAGCTCGCTCAGTTAACACTCGACGATGTGATCAGACACTATGAAGACCTGATTCAGGATATGGATGAACCGCCATTGGTGATTGGTCATTCAATGGGTGGACTCATTGCACAGAAGCTTCTCGAAAAAGGCATTACGGCAGGCGCAGTCGCGGTAAACTCAGCGCCCCCCAAAGGTGTACTGTCGTTTAAATACAGTTTTATCAAAGCCAACCTGCCGCATCTGAATCTGCTACTCAGTTCAAAAAAACCAGCGCAATTGACGTTTGAGCAGTTTGACTATGCCTTTGCCAATGGCATGGAAGAAGGCGAAAAACAATATATTTATCAGAACTACATGGTTCCGGAATCGCGGAAAGTCGGTCGCGGCCCATTAGGTTCAGATGGAAAAATCACAACACAGACAGCCAGAGAACCTCTGCTGATCATCGCCGGGGGTAAAGATCACATTATTCCCGACAGCCTGAACCGGTCGAACTTCAAAAAATACCGTAACTCACCTT
>JBPEXS010000048.1:0-2238 GCA_052031325.1 Thalassolituus sp.
GCATCTGGTGTGGTGTCGCCTTGTGAGCTCTGCCGCATCCGGTCTTGTGAACCTTCTGCCAGTCACCGGTAGGGTGTTCCGGTGTCTGCCTCAACAGTATGGACACAGTATAGGCAGGCCTTGCGGGAGATTGGTTGCAAACTTACCCCTTTTTTGCTGGTTATTGGCAATAAATATCCAAATATCAGATATTTATTGGTATAAATAACCTTTCATTGGGTTTTGGGTGGCATCAGGGCATGAAAACAGAGCGGATTACGCTGGATCGTACCGACAAACGCATCCTCGAACTGCTGCAGCAGGACGGCGGCCTCAGCAACCTCGAACTGGCCGATAAAGTCGGGCTTTCGCCATCGCCGTGCTCGCGGCGGGTCAAAGCGCTGGAAGACTCTGGACTGATCAGTGGCTACCGGGCGTTACTCGATGCACGCAAGCTTGGCCTCGACCTGCAGGCCATGATCAGCATCAGCATGGACAAACACACCCCAGAGCGATTTGAACAGTTTGAAGCTCAGGTCAGGGCCTGCCCCGAGATACTGGAGTGCTACCTGATTACCGGCCAGACGGCGGACTATGTATTGAAGGTACTGGTGGAAGATATGGAAGCCTATCAGCAGTTTCTGCTGGGGACGCTGACGCGGATTGATGGCGTGACCGGGGTGCAGTCGTCGTTTGTGATGAGGAAGGTGATTGACAGGACGGCGTTGCCGTTGGGGCATTTGTAGGGGGGCTGTTCAGCAATGAGGTGCTGTGAATATGAGCAGGGTATTGAGCTGAACGTCATTGCGAGCCTTGGCGAAGCAATCCAGAAGATCCTTTTGTTCATTTACTGCCAGCTGCTTCAACTATTAATTAAATTCCAGGTTGGTTATACGCTCTCGGGAGGAATGCCTCCTCCCGGCGCTGGCCCACCCTCCTGCTTCGCGCTGTAGTGTTCGTTGTTTCGCTGAGAACTTCAGATTCACAACGGCTCCGGCCCAATTCGGCGTCCTGCCTCAGTGGGCCTTTCGGAACATCCATGTTCCTCAAGCCTGTTCATCTTTGTTCTCATCGACTCACACTAGGCGCACCTAACACCTGAAACACCGTGCTCAAAGTTACTTCACTGAGAGCCTTCTCTCCTTTCCTGAATATGTCACTCTGAGTTGTTGAGGCCCCCAGTGATGATTCTTTCTTGAGAGACGTAGCTGGTTGAAAGTGCGCCTGTTGCGAGCCACTGAATTCAAAAACGAACAGCTCTTCGAGACAGGACGTCGAGAAAAGCGTGCTGAGGCAGGACGCCGAATCACGCTGTGAGCGTCGTGAGTTTGCAGAATGAAGTGAAACAGCGAGGAACTCAGCGCGAAGCAGGAGGGTGGGCCCGCGCCGGGAGGAGGCATTCCTCCCAGGAGCGTAAACTATCTCGAATTTAACTCAGTAGTTAATCCGCAGGAGGGTGGGCCGGCGCCAGTCGGGACTCGGCGTCCCCATGCCGTCCTCCAAGGAGCGAAAACAAAATTCCAATTTAACTTAAGCTTCCAACCAAACAATAAACCGTTTCAGGACTCACGTCTTTCACGGTTGTGCTTCTCATGCGGCCCTCCCAGGAGCAAAAATAAGACTCTTCTGAATAGTGTTACCTTGAGCCTGAGCTAACTTCTTGCAAAAAAGTTTTCCTGAAACTGTTTTATGGATCCCGCGGTCAAGCCGCGGGATGACGTTTTATATTCGTAGAGTTGTGTCCCTGATAGAGAGCCTTTAATGACATCAGTCTCAAAACCATCCCCTGAACAACTCTTCTCTTTCCCGGTAAACTACCCCCATCAAACCACCGGAGAACCCCATGGGTAAAAAATCCGCCAGCGGCGGCCTCGTTTATTCCACCGAATTCGGTCAGACCTGCCCCGGCTGTCGTCAGCCAATCAACGACTGCACCTGCAAGGAAGAAACCGCGCCTGAAGGTGACGGCATCGTCCGTGTCTCACGCGAGAGCAAAGGTCGTGGCGGTAAGGTTGTGACCATTGTCACCGGTGTGCCTCTGGTCGGCGCTGAGCTGAAAACCCTGGCGAAAGAGCTGAAGAAAAAATGCGGTGTCGGCGGTGCCTTAAAAGACGGCATCATCGAAATTCAGGGCGATCAGCGTGATCTGCTGGTCAGCGATCTGACCAAACGCGGTTTTACGGTGAAAAAAGCCGGTGGCTGAGCTGAATTTTCTTGGTCAGTCTGTGGCGTCGGATGAAGACGCCATGCGGCTGGCGC
>JBPEXS010000480.1:0-2787 GCA_052031325.1 Thalassolituus sp.
ACCAGCACCGTTGAGATGGAACTGGAACGCCTGCAGAGCGTGATGGTGAATTCTCCACCACCCTGGCTGGCCAAGATTCTGGGCACCGATGGTGACCTGAAAAAACGCTTCCTCACGGAAGATGATGAGTAATTAACCCCTTGAAACTGAAAACCTTAATGTGAGGAAACGACCATGTTACTCGATACTTACAAAGAGCAGAGCCTGCTGTTCTACGTTAACTTTCTGGAGACCACCGCTTCCGGAAGCGCTCAGGCATACCGTGGTGATCTGGTATTGGTACCGGGTGAAATCGGCGATGAAAAAGGCCACCTTAAACCACCTCAGGCGGTTTGCCGCGAAGCCGTTATTCTGGCTGACGACAAAATTCAGATGCTGATTGGTGGTCTGGACAAGATGGAACTGCTGCCAACCCTGCTGGAAAAATACTCCGCTGATTTTGCCAATGACATGAAGAGCATCTTCTTTGTCGTTAACCTGACCAAGCCGGTACAGGTAGAGGTAGAAGGCAAAACTCTGATCCTGATTCCGCTGGTACAGGGTGTGCCATGGAATGAAGCCATGGAAGAACTGGCTATGGAGAAAAGCGATTTCAAAGGTCAGACACCAGCGACCAAACTGGAAACCATGCTGGGTGAACTGAAAGGTTATCAGCCTAAGAAATACCCATTGGTCAGCCTGGATGAGGCTCTGACCATGACCAACAATGCCGTCCGTGAAATTCACGGCGCGGTTTAATCAGGAGGATAAATCATGGCTGAATTTTTTGTAGAAATGGCTGAAAACGAAACGGGCGCACACGTGGTGCACTTTTCAACCTGCAACAGCCTGCCAGAAGCCGGAAAGCTGAAGTATCTGGGCTCCATTGCCAGCTACGATGCCGCCCACAAAAAAGGCAAAGGACTGTATCACGCGATTCAGCCATGCCCAGCCTGTGCAGGACAATACGCCGGAGCCTGAGGCCAGAGTGTTGTTCAGAAGCCGCTTAATGCGGCTTTTTTTGTGTGTTGAAGATACAGACAGAGATGTTTGCGAACCTGGATGGCCGGGTCTACTTTCAGGGTAGGCCTCATACAGCTTATCTGCCTTTGCCGGATTCAGTAGGACTGAACTTTTGGTGTTTTATTTTGGTGCAAATATTTTACGAGGCACCAATATCAAACAAAGAGGGCGCATGTTTTAAAATTGGCACTGGGTGCAACATCTATTTTTGCACTAAATTTGTGCCTATTTATATGATTTTTGTAGGTAGTGGGTACTTACACACTTACAAATATAACAATCTGGAACAATTCCTGCTTATTGGGACGTCCATTCAGAATGCTTATGCAAAGGAAATGCCCAAAACACTATAAAATGCACCAGGGTGGTGCCAGCTTCTGTAGCTCAACACACTCATGAGAGGAATTAACGTGGATATCACAGGTATCAACTCCGCTGTCGAAACCCTGATGTACAGCGCCAACACTATGTTCATTCTGCTCGGTGCCATTATGGTACTGGCCATGCACGCGGGTTTCGCGTTTCTAGAGGTGGGCACTGTCCGCCATAAAAACCAGGTCAATGCGCTGGTGAAAATCATCACCGACTTCGGCATTTCGACCCTTGCCTACTTCTTTATCGGTTATCAGGTTGCATACGGCGTCGATTTCTTCGCCAGTGCCGCTGACCTCACTCAAAATAACGGTTATGAGCTGGTCAAGTTCTTCTTCCTGTTGACCTTTGCTGCGGCCATTCCTGCGATTGTCTCCGGCGGTATTGCTGAGCGGGCTAAGTTTTATCCGGTACTGCTGGCATCTGCCCTGACCGTTGCCTTCGTATACCCCTTCTTTGAAGGCATCATCTGGAACGGCAACCACGGCTTTCAGGCCTGGCTGGAAGAAAGCTACGGTGCCGGTTTCCACGACTTTGCAGGTTCGGTCGTCGTTCATGGTGTTGGGGGCTGGATAGCCTTTGCCGCCGTGGCCATGCTGGGTGCCCGTAAAGGCCGCTACCGTGACGGCAAAGTTGTCGCATTTGCGCCATCCAACGTACCTTTCCTGGCGTTGGGTGCCTGGATTCTGGCCGTAGGCTGGTTCGGCTTTAATGTGATGTCAGCACAGACACTGGATGGCATTTCTGGCCTGGTGGCAGTTAACAGCTTGATGGCGATGGTTGGCGGTACGGTTGTTGCCATGTTGGTCGGCCGTAATGATCCAGGCTTTATCCATAATGGCCCACTGGCTGGTCTGGTAGCTGTGTGTGCTGGTTCTGATGTGATGCACCCGATTGGCTCTCTGTTTGTCGGTGGTGTTGCAGGTGCTCTGTTTGTCTGGGTATTCACATTCGCGCAGAACAAAATGCCTAAATTCGATGATGTTCTCGGTGTATGGCCACTGCATGGTTTGTGTGGCGCCTGGGGTGGTATTGCCTGCGGTATCTTTGGGGCAGAAAGCTTTGGCGGCCTGGGTGGTGTTAGCCTGATGTCTCAGCTGATCGGTACGCTGGCGGGTATTGCTGTTGCGCTGGTCGGTGGTTTCCTGATTTACGGCGTACTCAAAGTCATTGTGGGTCTGCGCCTGAGTGAAGAAGAAGAGTTCAACGGTGCCGATCTGTCGATTCATAAAATCGGCTCTACGGCGCACGACTGAGCACTGGCCTGTCAGTTACTCTGAAGCCCGGCATTGCCGGGCTTTTTTGTGGGTGACTTTCCGGGCTGGTCACTTGAGCAGGACATTTGCCCATGATGTACTCAGTCCGTTTCTGTCGCGCTGTTCACATTTTCAGCCTGTTTTCTGAACTTTACCG
>JBPEXS010000481.1:0-1185 GCA_052031325.1 Thalassolituus sp.
GTACCTGACCGAGTATCTGAGCGCCAAAGACGGCCAGGTACGGGTGTTTGACCGCGAAAACTGGATGGCGCCCTGGGCCTCGGGGTCTGGTCAGCCCGGTCCGGTGGTGATCTGTCCGTGCAGCACAGGTACGCTGTCTGCAATTGCTACCGGTGCCAGTAATAACCTGATTGAGCGGGCCGCGGATGTGGCGCTGAAAGAGCGCCGTAAGCTGATTCTGGTGCCACGTGAAACGCCATTTTCAGAAATTCACCTGAACAACATGCTGACCCTGACCCGTATGGGCGCGGTCATTCTGCCTGCTGCGCCGGGCTTTTATCATCAGCCACAGAGCATCAGTGATCTGATCGACTTTGTGGTGGCGCGCATTATGAATCAATTAACCCTTCCCCAGAACCTGATGCCGGGATGGGGGGAGTCTGTGGAGACCACCGATGACTGACACGTCACCGACACCTGACAATAACCAGGAACAGCCGGATTACGCCCTGAAATGCATTTTCAGCTTTATGGCGGGCATTATCGTGGCCGTTGTTGCGCTGCATTATTACGGCTACCTCAAGCACACTGAACGCCGCGACGAAGCCAAAATCGCCGAGTTCAGCCTGCTCACACTGAAACCCGGCTACGACGTTAAGGTTTCACCGAAAGACTCTGGCAAAGAAGCCTTCTGCGATGCCGGCTACCTGCTGATCAGGCCGGAGAATGGCAACACGGTGGCCGGTATTCTGGTGGATGAAAAAAACCGTGGCATTCAATGCCAGTCAGGGCTTCTGCCAGCGATACCTGAATAAGCCCGGATGCAGCGGGCAACCCTTTTTCTGTTCCTGCTGTTACCAGCACTACTCCGGGCTGAAAGCCCAACGGAGCAGCCGGATAACGCCCGCAAAGATGTTTCTGCACTGATTCCTGCAGCCCGTGACACCGACGGAGACGGCATCGCCGATATCTACGAAAAGCAGGCAGGCACCAACTATCTCGACCCTCGTTCTGTGCCACTGGATATGGATCGGGATGGTATTCCCGATGGTATCGATGAGGATACCGACGGCGATGGGGTTCCAGACCGGGACGATGCCTTTCCTCTGATCCGGCTCGAATGGTCAGACATCGACGGCGATGGTCTGGGGGATAATATCGACTCCGACCGTGACAACGATGGTATCAATAACGATTACGAGCTCG
>JBPEXS010000482.1:0-1551 GCA_052031325.1 Thalassolituus sp.
GTACGGTTGAACACCTGGCGCAGGTCTGTACGGTCAGCGAGCATAACGTTAGTACCGTTCTTCGGAATCACACGACCGTAGTCAGGGAACTTACCGTCAACCAGTTTGGACGTGAATGTGAATTCTTCAGTCTGAGCACGCACGTGATTAGTACTCAGTGACAGGCTGACACTGGCTTCAGGATCAGTCAGCAGTTTCGCCATTTCCAGAACACCTTTACGTGGCAGAATGATCTGTTGTGCTTCCTGCAGACCCGTTACGTTAATGCAACAAGTTGCCAGGCGGTGACCATCGGTTGCAACAGCGCGCAGCGTTGAAGCCGTCACTTCAATCAACATACCATTCAGGTAATAACGCACATCCTGCTGCGCCATGGCAAAACTGGTGCGATCAATCAGATGTCGCAGTTCCGCCTGTGGCAGCGCGAACGTCTGCTCACCGGAAATCTCTTCAACGTTAGGGAATTCCGTTGCAGGCAGTGCCGACAAGGTGAAACGGGAACGACCGGAACGGACGTTCACACGGGTATCATCCTGCTCAATCTCGATCTGAGCGCCATCAGGCAGTGACCGGCAGATATCCATCAGCTTCTTCGCAGGCACGGTAATGGCACCAGACTCGGCAGCTTCATCCAGAGTTACCCGCCCTACCAGTTCGACTTCCAGGTCTGTACCTGTCAGCGACAGTTGCTGACCTTCAGTCTCAAGCAGTACGTTAGACAAGACCGGCAGTGTCTGACGTTTTTCAACGACACCTGCAACCAGTTGCAGTGGTCTGAGAAAGGCTTCCCTTGAGATGACAAATTTCATGGTTCTCCACTCGATTCCGTTGCCGCTCTTGCGTCGGCATGGGCCAATTATTTACAGCGATAAAGTCGGATCAGGTTGTCAGCGTACGCAGGAGGTTTTTATAGTCTTCCTGTACGTCTTCGCTCGATTCCTGTAATTCTTTTATTTTACGACAGGCGTGCAACACCGTGGTGTGGTCACGACCGCCAAACAGCTCACCGATTTCTGGCAAGCTGTGATTTGTTAATTCTTTGCTTAACGCCATGGCCACCTGACGTGGACGGGCCACAGAGCGGGTACGGCGCTTAGATAATAAATCAGAGACCTTAATTTTGTAATACTCAGCGACCGTACGCTGAATATTTTCCACACTGATCTGGCGGTTCTGCAGTGCCAGCAGGTCTTTCAGTGAATCTTTGATAAACGGCAGCGTGATGTCATGGCCGGTAAACTGTGCATTGGCTGCGACACGCTTCAGAGCCCCTTCCAGTTCACGCACGTTTGAGCGTAGCTTCTGTGCAATAAAGAAAGCGGCATCATCTGGTAAACGAATGTTCATCTGAGCGGCTTTCTTCATCAGAATGGCAACCCGCGTTTCCAGTTCAGGCGGTTCAACACCCACCGTCAGGCCCCAGCCAAAGCGCGATTTCAGACGTTCTTCCAGACCTGCGATCTCTTTTGGGTAGCGGTCGCAGGTAAGAATCATCTGCTGGCCACCTTCCAACAGCGCATTGAACGTATGGAAAAACTCTTCCTGAGTACG
>JBPEXS010000483.1:0-13867 GCA_052031325.1 Thalassolituus sp.
AGAGGGGATCAGTGCGTCATCACGCCACTGAGCTCCCACACGGGCAAGAAGACACCCAGCGCCAGGATGATAATGAGCACACCCAGGAACACCAGCAAGAGAGGTTCAATCGCATCAGACAGCTGCTTCAGTTCGTAGTCGACTTCCTGTTCGTAAAAGTCGGCTACCTCTTCAAGCAGCTGATCGATGGCGCCTGTCTCTTCCCCTACCGCCATCATCTGTAACACCAGGGGTGTGAACAGTCCCGTCTGGGCTGCGGTATTGGTCAGGCGGTCACCGCGTTCAATCCCCTGTCGCATCGACACCACAGCATCACCGATGTAGCGGTTGCCGACGCTGCCAGCAACAATGTTCAGACAGGTCAGAATGGGCACACCGGCTTTCAACATCATGGCAAATGAGCGGGAAAAACGCGCCAGGGCGATACGCTCGAAAATGCTGCCCAACAGCGGAAATTTCAGGCGATTCCGGTCCCACCATAAGCGCCCCGGCATCTTGCGGATGTAGTTCAGGAAAAAGAAGCCACCGCCGACCAGACCCACCAGCAGAATGTGCCAGTAAGCCAGCATAAAATCCGAGGTCCACACCAGCAGTTTGGTCGCCAGCGGCAGGTCAGCACCCAGCTTGGCAAACACAGAGGTAAAGTTCGGAATCACGAACATGGTGATCACCACCAGAGCAATGGCGATGGACGAGATCACCATGATGGGATAGCGCATGGCCGACTTAATGCGTTTTTTGGTGTCGCGCTCGACCTCAAGGTGACTGATCAGGCGCTTCATCGCCTTATCCAGATTACCCGTGCTCTCACCGATATGAATCATGCTCACATAAATAGATGAAAACAGTTTGGGGTGCTTACGGAAAGCCGTAGCCATTTCAGAACCAGCCACCAGATCGGCGACGATTTCTTCCATAACGTCACTGAGGGTGCCGTTATCGGTGGATTCACTGAGGCCTTTCAGGGCCTGAATAATGGGCACACCAGAGCGGGTCAGTGCGTACATCTGCCGGGTAAAAAGAATAAGTTCGTCGGCTTTTACAGAGCCGGAACTTCTTTTTTTCGCCGCAGGTTTTTCAGACGCTGATTTTTTCTCAGCGACTTTAACCGGGGTTACTCCCTGCTTGATCAGCTGTGAGACCGCCATTTCACGGGTATTGGCGCGGATTTCACCGTGAACCGACTGGCCACTGTGGTCACGCCCGGTATAGGCATAATTGATCATTCACTGCTTTCCGGCATTTCATCATCCAGACTGGCGGAGACACGGAAGACTTCATCCAGCGACGTAATACCCTGACGCGCCAGGTCGAGTGCCTGCAACGCCAGTGGACGGTAACGGTCAGAGGCCATGGCGGCTTCGGTAAAGCCCTGGAAATCGCCACGGCGCAGAGGTGCAGTCATTTCTGCCGTGATTTCCAGCAATTCATAAATACCGATCCGGCCCTGATAACCCGTGTTGTTGCAGTAATGGCAACCTTTACCACGCTGATAACTGGCATCGCTGCTGCCCGGTTCCATGGAATCCAGCCACAGGCGTTCCTGATGTTCGGGTGTGTGCGGCTGACTGCAGTATTTGCAGTTCTGTTTGATCAGGCGCTGAGCAATCACACCCCGCAAAGACGACGACACCAGAAAGTTATCCACGCCCATATCAATCAGTCGCAGCGGCGCGGAAATGGCGTCGTTGGTGTGCAGGGTTGAGAGCACCATGTGGCCGGTCATGGCCGCACGCAGACCGATTTCGGCGGTAATATGGTCGCGCATCTCACCCACCAGCACGACATCCGGGTCCTGACGCAGAGCAGCACGAAGCACTGTCGAGAATTCCAGCCCGACTTTCGGGTTGACCTGCACCTGATTGATGCGAGGCAGGCGGTATTCAATCGGATCTTCAGCGGTGATGATCTTCTTTTCTGGCTGATTCAGCTCGGCCAGGGCGGCGTACAGCGTGGTGGTTTTACCGGAGCCCGTTGGCCCCGTGACCAGAATGAGGCCGTGCGGCCGGCGGATCAGATATTCAAAGCGACGTTGCACCGGCGGTGTCATACCGAGCGATGCCACATTAAGAATGCCGCTGCTCTGGTCCAACAGACGCATGACCACAGATTCGCCAAACTGCACCGGCATGGTCGACAGACGCACATCAATGCTTTTGTTTTTAACCCGGATATTAAAGCGACCATCCTGTGGCAGGCGCTTCTCCGAAATATCCAGACCCGACATGATTTTCAGGCGAGACACCAGTGCCGAAGCAATGCGGCGCTCTTTCATCACCTGCTCCTGCAGGTCTCCGTCAACGCGCAGACGGATACGCAGCTGAGTTTCTTCTGGCTCAATGTGAATATCCGAAGCTTTGATCTGTACCGCATCTTCAAACAGGCTCTGCAGCAGACGCACCACCGGCGCTTCATCATTGTCCGTGGTTGCTGCAATGGTGTTGATGTCAAAGTCGTTGCTCTGCAGTTCACCCGCCAGTTCACCAGCGATGCTGAGCATCTGCTCCTGATGGCGGTAAACATTATCCAGAATCGAGAGCATTTCCTGTTCCTGCACAAAAGCAGGTGTCACCGGACGTTTGAGCGTACGCTGCAGATCATCGATGACCATCAGGTCAGTCGGGTCGGCCATGCCGACCAACACACCGTTCGGTTCATCGGCCAGCAACAGACAGCGGTAGCGGCGTGCCTGAGATTCAGGCAGCTGATGAATCAGAGAGGTATCAAGACGGAATCGCGACAGATCAACATAGGGATAACCGAGAAAATCAGACAGCTCACGCAACAGCTTAACTTCACTGATAAAGCCAAGATCAATCACTGTCTTGCCGAGCTTTTTCCGCGTGCGCTTCTGCTCGGTCAGGGCGGTTTCCAGCTGTTCAGGCGTCAGCAGGCCTTTCTCCAGCAGGATATCGCCAATACGGACTTTGCGTTTGCTCTGTACATCCACGTCAGATCATCCTTCTTCTCTGATAACTCACCCACTCCTGCTGATCGGCACTCAGGGTATAACTGCTCTGCATGCGGCTCAGTTCAGAACGGGCTTCGTTGTAATTACCCGAGTCTTTCAGCGCCTGGAAACGGGCCATGGACCAGTTCACCTGCGACGGATACAGACGGATTAGCTTTTCATACTGCGAGGCAGCCTGTGGATAGAGACGGAAGATATGCAGGCCCGGTGCAACCACTTTCAGCCAGTCCGGGTCGTCCAGATTGCTGTTAGTACGATAGATATCCAGAAACTGATCAATGTTGCCCTGATCTATGTATACCCGGGCTTTCAGTGTCAGATACTCAGGCGCACTGGAGCGGATCAGCGCCTGATTAAGCAGGCGCAGGGTATTGTTGTAATCACCGGCTTTGTAGCTGGCCAGAGCTTTCTTGTAGTGATCCGACGGCGCATTGCTGTTCTGAATCACAGACACGCGCGCTGAAGACGACGTTTTACTGCTCAGAGCCTGCGACTTACTGGCCGAAGACACAGAAGCCGAACCACTGGTAACCGGTGAGCTATTAGCCGGAGACAGAACCGGAGACGAAACCGCAGAGAGCACCGGCTGTTTTACAGGCTGGCTGGCCTGCGCACTCACAGGTCGGGTCACTGACTGGGTCACCTTTCTGTCTGCAGCCTGTACTGCAAGTATCTCTGCAGAAGCGTCGCCAGCAGTCTGAATACTATCTTCGGTTCGTTTGTCCGGTGTAACGGCACTGCTTTCCCGGTAGCTGAGATCAACCGCCACAGGCGTTGGTGTCGGAGGTAACGTGCGTTCTTCCGGCTCTGAACCGAACAGCGTCGATTCAATCGCCGCCAGTGGCTCAGGTTTATTCGCTGTCTGGGCCTGCTGGATTTCCAGTTCGTTATCAAAGAACGACGGCTTACCACCACCAAACAAGGTATTCAGATTAACCAAATCCGGACGCGCTACGGCAAACACCAGAGCACCTGCGACACCGGCACTCACCAGCCACAGGCCTCCGTTACCTGAGCGACTTTTTTCCGCCGCATATTCTGACTCTGCCAGGCCGGTCTGACTCTCGCGGTTATCAATATCCTGCAGTACCTGATGAATAAGACTCATACCAGTTTCCCCAGACCGCCAGCGACCATAATTTTCTGCAACCAGCCACTGTGGCGGCGAACACTGTCGGTATCCGCAATGGCCATCTGCACGTACTTCTCTTTCACCGTGCGCTCGCCTTTACCAAAGGCGATCAGCAGCGATTTATCGGCGATGACATTCGCCAGACGGGGAATGCCATAACTGCAGAACCACAGCGCCTGCACGGCCTGACGCGAAAACAGGGGCGCGCCCAGATAACCGGCCTGAGTCAGTCGGGCATTGAGGTAGTGGCTCAGCGCCTGAACATCTGACAGAGGGTTCAGGCGGGCACTGGTGGTAATACGCTGATTAAGCTGACGTAAATCCTGACGGGCCAGAATGTGATCCAGCTCGGGCTGACCAAACAGAACGATGTGCACCAGTTTCTGCCGTTCAGTTTCAAGATTGGAAATCAGGCGCAGGGCTTCCAGTGTATCAACCGGCATGGACTGAGCTTCATCGATGACCAGCACCAATTTGCGCCCGGCTTTGGCGGTATCCAGCAGGTACTGCTGAATGGCATGTTGCATTTCATTCATGCGTGAGCTTTGTTTAACACCCAGCTCAACAGCCAGGGCGCGCCACAGAGAGACCGAGGACAAAGCCGGGTTAGGGATGTAGGCCGTTTCCCATTGATCGTTGTTGAGATAACGCAGTAACCGACGGCATAACAGGGTTTTGCCCGTACCCACTTCGCCAGTGATTTTAATAAACCCTTCACCGGCACTCAGGCCATAAAGTATCGCGTCAAAGGCCGCTTTGTGATCTGGCATATTGACGTAAAAGCCCGTATCAGGTGTCAGTGAAAACGGCGTTTCACGCAGGCCAAAAAACAACTCGCAGGAATGTTTAACGTCGGTTACGTCCATATCAGATCCCCGGCATCATCACGCGTGAGTACTTACGGTTCATTTCTTCGATCAGTTGTGGCGAGATCTGTGAATCAATGATTTTAGGCTGAATCAGAATCACCAGTTCACTCTGCATTTTTTCTTCGCGGGTCTGGCGGAACAGACCACCCAGCAGAGGAATGCTGCCCAGCACAGGAACCTTAGCTACCGTCTTCACATTTTTATTCTGCATCAGGCCACCGATGACAACGATCTGACCTGAGCGCGCACGAATGATGGAGTCGGTTTCACGCACCTCACTGAAGGCCAGTGGCAGACTGTATTCATCGCCGTTCAGCTCAATGACTTTCTGCTTTTCAGTGACATCGGTAACCGTCGGATGTACGTGCAGGGTAATTTCGTCCTCTTCACCAATCTGTGGAGTGACATCCAATGCAATGCCGGAGAAAAATGGCGTCAGCTCAATCTCAGGGGTATCCGACGTTGTGGTCGATGTGGAGGTTGTGGTGTTTTTGATATTGGTAACGAAATACTCATCACTGCCCACTTTAATCACGGCTTTCTGATTATTCACCGTGGCAATACGCGGGCTGGAAAGCACATCCACATCACCCTGGGTTTCAAGCAGGCTGAGGGCACCGAGGAAATCACCGGCATCAACATTCAGGGTAAAAATGCCACCGATCAGATCGTCATTTTCGAGTGGAACGGAAGTCTGTGTGCCCCAGACATCATTCTTTCCACTCTGCGCGGCAATGGTGTTCCAGTTAATCCCGGCCTGAAAACCATCTTTCAGTTCCACTTCAACGATTTTTGCTTCAATCAGTACCTGGCGCAGTACGGTTAATTCAGTTCGCTCCAGATAGTTCTGCACCATAGATACCGTCAGCGGCATCGCACGGACAATCACCAGACCTGCATGGGCATCAATCACCACCTGAGAGTCTTTATCTTTTGCGGTCATAAGCTTCAGTGTGCGCTGCAGATCAGACCAGAAATCACTGCCGGATTCAGTCTCAACTTCACTGGAGTGCAGGGATTTACTCTTTTCATCCGCAGTATCACCACCGCTGTCTTCTGAGCTGTCTTCGGCTTTGCCGGTACTGACACGCATACCTGAGCGACCGAACCGTTTCACGTTGAGATAATTGATCGGGAAAATTTTGGTCTGCAGCTCGGCAGGGAGAATCTGTATACCGTAATCGGAAGTAATAAAGTCGTAGCCATAGGTATCACGAACCGCTTTAAGCGCATCTTTAACCGTAACATTACGCAGGTTCATACTGATCAGGCCGGACACATCCGGATGCACCACAATATTGTCATCCGTGCCATCCACCAGGCTGTTAAAAAATGCCTGTGCCGGTACACCATCAGCAACCACATTAAAGCGTGCTTCTTTTTCCTGTACTGGTGCATCCATTTCCGGCAACAGATCTCGTGGTGTTAAATCACGGGGGACGCGCTCTTCTGCCGTTAACAGACGTGGCTTCTCACGTTTTGCGGGTGCCTCAGCAACCGCTGCTGTTTCAGCATCCGCTTTTTCAGATTTGGAATGATTATTCAGCGTTGCACAGGCACTGAGGAAAACCGGCAGGAGTAAAACCAGCCCTCTGCGCCATGCGATCCGGAAATTCATATTCATAAACTGTGTCACTGTAAGAATCCTGTTCAACGTACAACGTCTTTCGTTTTATTAATTAAAGACAGCTTTTGACGGTTTTGCCTGTAATTCACGACAACTGTGTCAGAAGAGATGCTCAGAACTTTCGCGCCATCGACACTATCACCGGGTTTTACGACCTTGCCATTGATCACAGCCCGGTTGCCCGATGACGACATCAGAATCTGCTGCAGCTGGATTTCTGTCTGCTGTTGTGGCTCATCTTCAGGCACTTCTTTATTCACCGTCATTGCAGCAGGAGGACGCGTCGGGTCAGTTACCGCCTGAGCGCTGAACGCGGGCAACAGCAGTGCAAACAATAAAACAGATCGGCCCAGCAGAGGGTTCGTCCGGTAATCAGTCACGGAGGATCTCCTCTGAGGTATTAAGGGTATAGACTTCCAGGGTGAGTATGCCCGACGGATAGTCTTCGACCTTGTATTCAAGAAGTTTCCAGTAAAGTTTCCAGTTCATGGTTTCCAGGCGATCCAGGTAACTGACCAGACTGGGGAAATCGGTCTGCATTTCGAGGGTGACGCCATGGCGATAGAGCTGAACATCTGAGAAATTACTGTTAATCACAATATTTTCTCCGGGCATATTTTCCATCGATGTCAGTCGCATTCCCGGCTCCTGAGCGAGCAGGTTCTCGAGTACCTGAGGCATCTCAGACGGAGAAACCAGAGTGTCAGTACGTTCATGAATACGATCGTTAATGACACTCTGCTGGCGTTTGATTTTTTCCAGGTCATCCCTCACTGCAGCATTCGGATCAATCTGCGGTGACTCGCGCAGACGCTTGAGATGCTCCTGCATGCGCAGCACATTACTTTCAATTGCCGCTGCCTGTTTGCGATTCGTTTCTGCGGGGGTCCACAGCGGCGTTGCAATCAAGAGCACGTAAATCGCCGCAATCACCACATGCGTGGTAATCAGAACCAGGACTTTTTCACGCTCAGACAGGGCGCGGTATTTTTCCATCAGCTCCTGAATCTGCGGGCGTTGCCACCATAACGACATGCTGGTTCCTCTTAAATCTGTTGCATGATAAGACGGGACGTCAGTGACGACTGATCCGGCTTAGCCGCTGTATCGTCGGTCTTATTTTCGGTATCCAGAGTAAACGTCAGATAAGATTCACCTTCGGTTTTATTCACCTGAATAAAGCGGAAAGAACGACCCTGATACGCCGCTTTATCCAGTAACTGCCCCGCGTATCCGGACACTTTTACCGGGTCGTAAGCATGGCCGGTCAGACGGATCTGCTGACCTTCCTCAGAGAAACGGAAACCGGATAACCAGACACCCGATACGGTCTGCTCGGTCAGTCCCCCGACCAGGCTGCGGAATGACTGGCTCTGGCCGACATCCTGCTGGGTCAGGTACTGCAGAATACGGCGGCTGCTTTCGAGGTTGTTGCCCGCTTTATCACGCTCTGCAACCAGAGCTTCATCCAGTTGCAACGATGGCCGCTCGGTTTCGAGATTGGCCACTTCATTTTCAACCTGATTCTGTTCCTGGGTAACCTGTTCCAGATAACCAGACTGCAGATAACCATTGATCAGCAGCCCACCGATGAGCATCACGGCAAAGACGGCATGAATGCCCAGGCCAACCACAATAAAGCGCAGATCTTCCGGCAGGCGTGGCGGTTTAAAATCATCGAGGTAAAAGTCGACGTGCTGTTTAATTTCCCAGCTCATAGCTCAATGCTCCTCCCAGTGCCATGGCCAGTGAGGCAGTGAGTGGCTGCTCTTCTTCCTGACGGTTGAAGTGACTTTCCAGCGACAGAGCAGCGACTGGTGTATTCAGATACTCTTCAAGATCAAGCAGGGTTTCTGTGATGTCGGCGTAATCCGGACGCATCACCCACAGCTGATCAACGGCTCCGAGACCAAGCTGACTCTCGAAGTAATCCATAGAGCGTTGTAATTCCAATGCCAGAACATCCAGTCGGTTATTCACCGGCGCGATGGTCAGACCAGAACCGTCGTCGGCTTCGGTGTCTTTCGGCTGGTTAAGATCTTCGGTACCGAGTGAAATCTGGCGGGCGAAATAAAATGCCCCGTTGCGGTAGATGTAAACGATGCCGGAATGAGCCTCGAGTCGCAGCACGGCGACATTATTCGGTTGCTCGGTATGTGCCAGCAGATTCAGTACACTCAGCTCATTGATGCTGATGTGTTTCAGGTGCAGACCATTGTGGCGGCAGAAACCCACCAGTTCTTTGATGTAATCGTGATCCGTAATGGCTGCATAGGCCATGCTCATACGGCCCTGGTAAATATCACCTGGCAGAGGGAATGCCTGCAGAATCTTGCCTTCGGCGGAACCACCGGTCAGTTCAGCGATGCGGAAACTCAGTGCATCGCTGAGTTCTTCTTCAGGCACAGGGGGTGCTTCGATCAGATGCAGGTCGTATTTCCCGACATCCAGACAGGCGATAACCGGTAATTCGGTCAGCTGCTCTTCTTTGAGCCATTCCGCCAACCCTTCAAAGCCCTCTTCACCCTCATTGGGGTGATAGCTTTTTTCGACACCCCGTGGGGTTCTCAGTACGGCCCAGTTCTGGCCGTTATGCTGCTCAATACCGATGCAGCCTCGGAGTCGGTTTCGCTTTTTTAACCAGGGTAAATTCATGGTGTTCTGCACTGAAATCTGTCTCATGAATTCAGTGTAGACCATATCCTGAAAACCGATGGTCTAACCGTCCGGGCCTGACTATAATGCCTTTTCCGACACTCTCCCTGCCCGCTCAGATACCCTTTTCACCATGTTCCACATTGTTCTGTTCGAACCGGAAATCCCGCCCAACACCGGCAATATTATCCGCCTGTGCGCCAATACCGGCTGTCAGTTACACCTGATTGAGCCTCTCGGTTTCCGCATGGAAGAAAAGAGCCTGAGACGGGCCGGACTGGACTACCGCGAATGGGCAGAGGTGAGGATTCATAAAAGCTACGACGAATTTCTGAGCAGCGAGCAACCACAACGGCTGTTCGCCCTGACCACCAAGGGCAGTACCTGCCATTCAGACGTGGCCTTCAGTGCGGGGGATTATCTGATGTTCGGGCCGGAAACCCGGGGGCTGCCAGAAGATATCCGGCTGCAGATTCCGCATGAGCAATGGTTGAGACTGCCCATGTTAGCGCAGAGCCGCAGTATGAACCTGTCCAACGCCGTTGCCGTTATGGTGTACGAGGCCTGGCGTCAGACCGGTTATCAGGGAGGCAAGTGACCCCGGATCGCACGGGGTCAGACAGTACTCAGTGAGTAGAAGGCTCTGAACCTTCACCCTGCTGTTGCTGGGCCTGCATTTCCTGCATTTTCTTGTGGTACAGGGCTTCAAAGTTGACCGGAGCCAGCATCAGTGCCGGGAAACCACCTTTGATCACCAGGCTGTCCACGTTCTCACGCAGGTAAGGGAACAGCATGTTCGGGCACATGATACCCAGTACAGGACCCATCTGCTGCTCCGGGATATTGCGGGCAACGAACAGGCCACACTGCTCCAGCTCAACCAGAAACGCGGTATCATCTTCGATCTTGGCGGTCACAGTCGCTTTCAGGGTTACTTCGTACTGACCGTCTTCGAGCGGGCGGACAACAGAACCCAGATCCAGTTTGATCTCAGGCTTCCAGGACTTGCGGAACGTCTCAGGAACATTGGGTGCTTCAAAGGATGCATCACGCAGGTAGATGCGCTGCAGAGCAAATTGTTGTTGTGGAGCTTCAGACATAATCGTGTCTTCCTGTCATTCTGATCGTAATCGGACACCCGGTCAGGCGCCCGCAGGCACCCGCAGGGTATGAGTTATTTTTTCACCAGAGGCAGTTTCTGGTTGGTCCATTCCATCATGCCACCGCTCATACGCAGCGCATTGAAGCCTTTCTCACGCAGCATTTTGCCAGCCATGCTCACCGTCTGACCGGTTTTACACACCAGAATCAGCGGACGGTTCTTATACGGGTCAAGTTCACCCATACGCTCAGCCAGGCTGCCGTAAGGAATGTTGACCGCATCCACCAGATGGCCGGTAGCAAAATCTTTCTTGTCGCGGATGTCCAGCACCACAGCGTCTTCCTGGTTGATCATACGCACGGCTTCACCGGTACTGACGCTGGGGCCATTCCGACGGTTGTTGTCCCACAGCAGTGCGATCAGGAAAAACAGCCAGATAGCGACCATCCACCAGTGATTTGTAACGAATTCGAGCAACTGATCCATGAAATACTTCTGAGATTGATTAAACCGGGCGGCAGTATAACGCCCCCGACGCCGTGGCTCCACCGCTGAAACCGCTCACCTCTGTGATCCGGAAGAGCCGTGTCAGAATGCATCCGTCAGCGGCGACTGACCTGCCACCGGGCACTCACAGGTTAGCGGGGAACAGTCGGCTTAATGTACAATCACATGCTGTATATGCATTATTTCCGGGATTCACCCATGAGCCAACGACCTAAACCTACGGCCCTGATCATCCTTGATGGCTGGGGACACCGCACCGAAACCGAGAACAACGCCATCGCCAACGCCGACACCCCAACCTGGGACCGTCTGCTGCAGGACTACCCGAATGCGCTGATTCAGACATCCGGTAATGCTGTTGGCCTGCCCGATGGGCAGATGGGCAACTCGGAAGTGGGTCATATGAATCTGGGTGCAGGCCGTGTGGTCTACCAGAACTACACCCGCATCAACAAAGCCATCAGCGATGGCGAGCTGTACACCAACAAAGCACTGGCAGCGGCCATGGACGAAGCCGTGGTCAGCAACAAAGCCGTGCACCTGCTCGGCCTGCTGTCACCCGGTGGTGTACACAGTCATGAAGACCACCTGATCGCACTGCTGGATATGGCCCGCGAGAAAGGCGTTAAGAAAGTCTATGTTCACGCCATTCTGGATGGTCGTGACACCCCGCCGCGTTCCGCCGAACCGTCACTGCAGAAAATCACGGACCACTGTGCCAGCGTCGGTAACGCTGCCATTGCGACTGTGGTCGGGCGCTTCTACGCCATGGACCGCGACAATCGCTGGGACCGTGTCGAAAAAGCCTATGACGCCATGACAGGTACCGCAGCCTTTACCGCAGAGACCGCCGTCGATGCTCTGAAAGCGGCCTACGAACGTGACGAAAACGATGAATTCGTTGGTGCTACCCAGATTGGTGACGAAGGCCGCATTGCTGATGGCGATGCCATCATCTGCTTTAACTTCCGCCCTGACCGCGCCCGCGAAATCACCCGTGCCTTTGTTGAGCCTGAGTTTGATGGCTTTGAGCGCAAAGTCCGCGCGTATCTGTGCGACTACGTGATGATGACCGAATACGCCGCCGACATTCCGGCGAGCTGTGCCTTCCCACCAGAAACACTGAGCAACGGTATTGGTGAATACATATCCGCTAAGGGCATGACCCAACTGCGTATCGCCGAAACTGAGAAGTACGCGCACGTAACCTTCTTCTTCTCCGGTGGTCAGGAAGCCGAATACAACGGTGAAACCCGCATTCTGGTGAAGTCACCCGATGTCGCCACCTACGACCTGAAGCCAGAAATGAGCGCCCCCGAAGTCACCGAAAAACTGGTCGAGGCCATCAAAGGCCAGACCTATGACCTGATCGTGTGCAACTTCGCCAATGGCGACATGGTTGGCCACACCGGTATTTACGAAGCTGCGGTCAAGGCCGCCGAGTGCATCGACGACTGCCTGAAGCAAGTCACCGACGCCCTGCTGGAAGTGGGTGGCGAGTGCCTGATCACCGCCGACCACGGCAATGCTGAGCAGATGCTCGACCCGAACGGTCAGCCAATGACGCAGCACACCACCGGCCCGGTCAACCTGGTGTATGTGAGCCAGCGTGAAGCCGCAATCAAAGAAGGTAGCCTGTGCGATGTCTCGCCAACCCTGCTGAACATCATGGGGCTTGAACAACCGACCGAAATGACGGGACAATCCCTACTCACATTCCCGGAATAAGTCCGACCGCATGAACAGACGCTCGACCGCACTACTGATACTGCTGCTGGGGCCACTGGCCCTGGCGCAGGCTGATGAACAAAGCGACAGCCAGCGTCTGCGTGAAGTCCAGGCTGAGATCAAACAACTCCAGGCCTGGCTCAAAGAAGCCCGTTCTGAATACTCCGACCTGCAGACCGAACTGCAGGCCTCGGATGAAGAAATCGCGGCTCTGGTAAAACAGGTCAACGAAACCCGCTCTAAGCTTGCGGAGGAGCAGGCCCGCCTAAAAAAGCTCCGTGAGGAGCAGGCGCAGCAACGTCAGCTCCGGCAACGCCACCAGCGTCTTCTCAGTGAGCAGATCCGTGAAGCCCGTCGCCTTGGCGATGAGGCTGCTCTGCGTTTCTGGCTGACACAGGACGACCCGGCGCAGAATCAGCGTATGCTGCACTACTTCTCTTACTTCAACCGCGCCCGCGTCGAACACATTCACGACACCATGCAGGAACTGAAGCGCCTGGATAATCTCGAAGCCCTGATTCTCGAACAGGAGAATCAGCTGCGTGAGACCGAAGCTAACCTGCTCAGCAAAAGCCGCAGACTCGAAGCCCGCAAAGAAGACCAGCAGGTCCTGCTGGCCAAACTGAGCCAGCAGATGGACAGCGAAGGCGAGCGCCTTAAAGCCCGTCAGGCAGACCAGAAGCGTCTGCAGGCCCTGCTGGAAGAAGTCGCCACCCTGATCAGCGACAGCCCGCTGCGCAACAACGAGACCCCATTCCGCGACATGCGTGGCAAGCTGCCCCGGCCCATCGCTGGTCGCATTGTTAAAGCCTACGGCAATCGCATGGATGACGGTAAGTCGCGCTGGGAAGGCTGGCAGATCAGTACGACTGAAGGTGCCGGGGTCAAAGCCGTTCACCATGGCCGCATTGTTTTTGCCGACTGGTTACGCGGCTTTGGCCTGCTGATCATTGTCGATCACGGCAAAGGTTATCTGTCACTGTACGCCCACAACCAGAGTCTGCTGAAAGACGTGGGTAACTGGGTCAACGCCGGAGATGTGATTGCAACCGCAGGCCGCAGTGGCGGGCTGTCATCGGCCACCCTCTATTTTGAAATCCGCCATCAGGGCAGACCACAGGACCCGGCAATCTGGGTGAAGCGCGGTTAGCTCTGACACTCCCTGACACCGTCTCTGCAGCCTGCAGTTAACACATCTGTGCTTTTGTGCCATGCTTCATATACTTTTACTTTGATGTAGCACACTGAGCACTGCATGTTGCGTAAAACCTTTCCG
>JBPEXS010000484.1:0-1174 GCA_052031325.1 Thalassolituus sp.
GTTGACGATGCTCAGCAGAGTCCCTGCCGACTGCAGTTGCATGGACAACTGCCGGATCAGAGTCAGTGCGGTGGCATCCAGATAGGAGACACCTGCCAGATCCAGCTGACACACCAGATTCTCAGGTGCACCGGTACAGATGGCTTGCGCCTCTGCAAGCTCGGGTCGCAGGCTGAAATCAAAATGGTCAATGACTTTGATCAGCAGAGTATCAGCAGATTGAATCAGGGTTGCAGGCATGGTCTGGCCAGTAAACGCGGTGCCGGTCAATGAGGGCGACGCAGACTGCGGGTTACCCACTCGTCTGCCTCGACCTGTTCGGCTTTGCTTTGCTGGTCATGATAACTCTGTTCAAGGCGTTGGATCATTTTTTCCAGTGCCTGGGTTTTGGCGTGCAGTTCCATGTAATGACTGTGGGCCGTTTCCGTCTGACGCTCAAGCTGGCTGAGCTGCTTGGTCTGACTCTGCAGTGCCACTTCAATCTGGCCAATAAAATCCATGGTGTTGTGGATAGCACCGGAGGTAATCACTCCTTTGACCGGGCTGCTGAGGTGCTGTTGATAGTCATTGCGATAGCTGATCAGCTGCTGTTTCTTTTCCTGCTCCTGCTGAAGTTTCTGCTGAAACTGTCCCCAGCGTTGCAGGGCCTGCTTTTCATCTTTGGCGGCCAGTTCAAGAACCACTTTCAGGCGGCGGGCACGGGGATGATGGAGTCTCTGGTCCATGGGCTAACCCTTGTTTACTTCACCGGAAACAGTTGATTAAGGGCCTGCAGGCTGCTTTGGGTATCAGCACCTTCGCGCAGCCCCTGACGCAGCATGGCGTTAATGTGTGGCAGACGTTCGATCGCCAGATCGAGCATCTGATCACTGCCGGGCTGATAAGCGCCCACAGCAATCAGATCTTCATTCTGATGATGATGCGCCAGCAGCTGTTTACACAGCTGGGCCCGCTGCAGCCAGTCATCCGACACAATGTGGGGCATCACCCGGCTGACCGAGGCCTCGACGTCGATAGCCGGATAATGGCCTTTCTCCGCCAGTCGCCGCGATAACACGATGTGACCGTCGAGAATGGCCCGGCTGGCGTCGGCAATCGGGTCCTGCATGTCGTCGCCCTCACTCAGTACAGTATAGAAGGCGGTGATGGAGCCTCCACCTTCCGGGCCATTACC
>JBPEXS010000485.1:0-5818 GCA_052031325.1 Thalassolituus sp.
CGCCCGGTTATTGACTTATAATGGCCAATCCGCACCATACCCCTGACACAGCCCGCCGCTTTAACGGAGACTGACATGAAAGCCATCACCATCAGAACGCTGCAATCCCTGAAGGATAACCAGCAGAAGTTCGCCATGGTCACCGCCTACGATGCCACCTTTGCTCAGCTGGCCGCCGACGCCGGCATTGAAACTCTGCTGGTCGGAGACTCCCTCGGCAACGTCGTTCAGGGACAGAGCTCTACCGTACCGGTAACACTGGACGAGATGGTCTACCACACCGCCGCCGTTGCCCGGGGTAATGCCAGAGCCGAACGCCCGGCACTGATCCTGACAGACCTGCCTTTTATGACTTACGGCGATGTAGCCACCGGTGTTGAAAGTGCCCGGGCGGTGATGCAGGCCGGTGCCCACATGGTGAAAGTGGAAGGCGATGACTGGCTGGTGCCTCTGGTCAAAAGTCTTGCCCAGCAGGGTGTTCCTGTGTGCGCACACCTGGGGCTCACCCCGCAGTCTGTAAATAAGATGGGTGGTTATCGGGTGCAGGGCCGCGACGAATCCCACGCCGAAGCCATGATCAATCACTCCATTGCTCTGGCCGAAGCCGGTGCCGACATTATTCTGCTGGAATGCGTACCGTCTGAACTGGCCAACCGCATCACCGCTGCGGTCAGTGTTCCTGTCGTGGGTATTGGTGCGGGTTCTGGCACCGACGCTCAGGTACTGGTGTGTTACGACATGCTGGGGCTGAACACCGGGCACATTCCCAAGTTCGTCAAAAACTACATGACCGGTGGCCGCTCTGTGCCTGAGGCGTTACGTGCTTACGCCGATGAAGTCCGTGAGGGATCTTTTCCGGCACCGGAGCACAGCTTTAACTCATGATCACTCTGCATACAGTGTCTGACCTGCGGGCTGCGGTAAAAGTCGCCCGGCTGTCAGGAAAGTCGATTGGTTTTGTTCCAACCATGGGTAACCTCCACGATGGCCATATCAGCCTGGTCGAACGGGCAAAAAAAGAATGTGACTTTGTAGTCGCCAGCATCTTTGTGAACCCGCTGCAGTTCAACGACAAGAGCGACCTCAGCCGTTACCCGCGCACCCTACCCGAAGATCAGGCGCGCCTGACAGCAGCCAGCTGTGACCTGTTGTTTGCTCCGGATGTTGATGAGATGTACCCCATTGGTCAGGACAACCAGTCCACGGTGAGTGTTCCCGGTGTGTCTACCGGCCTCTGCGGTGGCAGTCGCCCCGGACATTTTGACGGCGTCGCCACGGTGGTCACCAAACTGTTCAATCAGGTCTTGCCGGACCGGGCCTTCTTCGGCGAAAAAGACTTTCAGCAGGTGGCGGTGATCCGCAAGATGGTTGAAGACCTGTGCCAGCCGGTAGAGATAGTCACCGTAGCGACGGCCCGCGATCATGATGGCCTGGCGCTGAGTTCGCGCAACGGTTACCTCACCACAGAAGAGCGCGCACTGGCACCGGGGCTGTATCTGACCCTGACAGAAATTGGCGCATCGGTGCAGGCTGGGGAACCGGTATCACAGCTATTGTCTGACGCGACAGAGCGCCTGAATCAGCGCGGGTTCCGTACCGATTATCTGGAAATCCGGGACGCCAGAACCCTGTCAGAAGACCTTTCTGACACGTCAGAACTTGTGATTCTGGGAGCGGCTTTTTTGGGCAAAGCGCGCCTTATTGATAATATAGTCGTAACCTTGAAGCGCAGGAATGATTAGTGCATACTGCGCCCCCCTGCCATATTGAGCAGGAAATGAACGATTCTGACAGCGCCATATGACGATGTTGTGAAGAGTCCAAACAGAGTTTTAAGTGGGGTTACCATGCAATCCATTATGCTCAAAGCCAAGCTCCATCAAGCACGGGTTACGCACTCGGTGCTGAACTATGAAGGTTCTTGCGCCATTGATGGCAAATTACTGGATCTCGCGGGTATGCGTGAATTTGAACAGATCCAGATCTACAACATTGATAACGGCCACCGTTTCACTACCTATATCATCCGTGGTGAAGACGATTCCGGCATTATCTCTGTAAACGGCGCTGCAGCTCATATGGCTGATGTGGGTGACCGCATTATTATCTGCGCCTACGGCAGCTACGACGAAAAAGAGCTGGCCAGCTTCAAGCCTAAGATGGTGTACATGAACGAAGACAATACGGTCAGTCACACCAGCTTTGACATCCCGGTTCAGGTGGCCTGATTAAGGCCCGCCGATCTGATCGCCAGATCGGACAATCTGAACCTACGCCGCCTCCGGGCGGCGTTTTTTTTGTGCCCTCCTCCCCAGAACGCTTATACTGACTACTACAGTCAGAAAAAAATCTGAGGAAAACCAATGGCATACACTGGCGGCCTGACAGCATCAGAGACATGGAAGGAACTGCAGGCGCATTTCGACAGTATCCATGACACCCATATGATGGAGTGGTTCGGAGAGGATCCGGAGCGCTTCAATACCTTCAACGTCGAAGCCGCAGGGCTTCACCTCGACTACTCTAAAAACCGCATCACCCCAGAGACACTGTCGCTGCTGTTTAAGCTGGCGCGCGAGCGTGATCTGCCGTCGCACATCGGTGCCATGTTCAGCGGTGAAGTCGTCAACCCAAGTGAGCGGCGCCCTGTGCTGCACACCGCCTTGCGTAACTTCAGCGACCGTGAAATTTACGTCGACGGCAAAGACATCATGCCGGAAGTCCGGTGTACCGTGCAGCGTATGGAAGAGTTCTGCTGGAAGATCCGTCGTAACCAGTGGCGCGGCTACACCAACCGCCCCTTCACTGACGTGGTCTCGATCGGTATCGGCGGTTCTTTCCTGGGCCCTAAACTCGCCTCCAGCGCGCTCAAGCCCTACTGGGACAGCCGCCTGAACATACACTATCTGGCCAACATCGACGGCTCGCACATCACTGAAATTCTGCGTCGTCTGGACCCGGCGACCACTCTGTTTATTGTGCAGTCCAAGTCGTTCGGTACTCAGGAAACCCTGAAAAACGCCCTCGCCTGCCGCGACTGGTTCCTGAACAACGGCGGCACCGAAGAAGACCTCGGCAAGCACTTCACGGCAGTCTCATCCAACGTCGAAAAAGCCACTGAGTTCGGCATTCTGGAAGAGAACATCTTTCCGATGTGGGACTGGGTCGGTGGTCGTTATTCACTGTGGTCGGCCATTGGTCTGCCACTGGCACTGGCCATTGGTATTGATAACTTCCGTGAGCTGCTGCACGGCGCACACGAGATGGATGAACACTTCCGTACCGCCCCGCTGGAAAGCAACATGCCAGTAATCATGGCCTTGCTCGGTGTCTGGTATGTGAACTTTTTCGGGGTGAATTCCCACGCCATTCTGCCGTATGACCACTACCTGCGTTCGCTGCCCGCGCACCTGCAGCAGCTGGACATGGAAAGTAATGGCAAGAGCGTCACCATCGATGGCAAACCGGTCGATTATCAGACTGGCCCTGTGATCTGGGGTGGTGTTGGCACCAACGGTCAGCACGCATTCCACCAGCTGCTGCACCAGGGTACACACTTCACTCCGAGTGACTTCATCATGCCGATGAACTCGCACAACCCGATTGATCATTTCCATGCGGTGCTGGTTTCTAACTGTCTGTCTCAGAGTCAGGCTCTGCTTCAGGGCAAGTCGTATGACATCGCTCTGCAGGAGCTGCTCGACAAGGGCATGAGTCAGGAAGAGGCCGAGGACATTGCCCCGCACAAAGTCATTCCGGGTAACCGTCCTTCGAATACCCTCTACTTCCAGAAGTCCACCCCACGTACCGTCGGCGCACTGATTGCCCTTTATGAGCATAAAGTCGCGGCCCAGGGCATGATCTGGGGTGTGAACTCCTTCGATCAGTGGGGTGTTGAGCTGGGTAAAGTGTTGGGTGGCAAAGTGTTGGGTGCCCTAACCGACATCAACAGCGACGCGGAATTTGATGCCTCAACGTCGGGCCTGATCAAGGTCTTCCACGATATGCAGGGCCAGCTCTGATCCTGCACTGACCTTCCGGGTGCTGTTGTGCGCCCGTACGGGCCTGTTGAATTGATGTGAACAGGCCCGGGTTAAGCGGTAGAATACCGGCCCTTCAATCAGGACGCCGGTATCGCCATGACAGCTTACTCCTCTTCGTTTCATGCCATCGAATGGCGCGGTGAATCCCTGCACCTGCTCGATCAGCGTGTTCTGCCGCACACCCATCAGGTTCTGACTTACACCACTGCCACGGAAGTGGCCGATGCCATCCGCGATATGGTTGTACGGGGGGCTCCGGCCATCGGTATTTCTGCCGCCTATGGCTATGCCATGGATGCCCTCGCCGGGCGCGACCTGGATCAGGCGTATAAGGTACTGGCGGAATCCCGCCCGACAGCAGTCAACCTGTTCTGGGCACTGGAGCGCATGGCCGGCCTGGGCACCTCCGACCCGCACGCTCTGGTGGCTGAAGCCCGCGCCATTCACGAAGAAGATCTGCAGGCCAATCTGGCCATGGGGCAGTTCGGCGCCTCACTGCTGGGCGAGAACTGCCGCATTTATACGCACTGCAATACCGGCGCACTGGCTACCGGAGGCCACGGTACCGCACTGGGTATCATCCGCACGGCCATGGCCGACGGTAAGCTGCAGCAGGTCTATGCCGGTGAAACCCGCCCCTGGCTGCAAGGGGCACGCCTCACCGCCTGGGAACTGATGCAGGATCATATCCCCGTCAAGCTTGTCTGCGATGGTGCCGCAGCGCAGCTGTTCCGCTCTGGTGCCGTCGACTGGGTGATTGTCGGTGCCGACCGCATTACCGCCAATGGCGATGTCGCCAACAAGATCGGCACCTACAGCCTGGCGGTGCTGGCACGACACCATGGCGTAAAGTTCATGGTGGCCGCGCCAAGCACGACGTTTGATCTGACCCTGAAAAGCGGTGATGCCATTCCGATTGAGCAACGCCTGGTCAGCGAGGTCACCAGCCTCAACGGTCAGCCGATTGCGCCAGAGGGATGCGACGCCATTAATCCCGCCTTTGATGTCACCCCAGCGGAACTCATCGACGCCATCGTGACCGAAAAGGGGTATGTCCTTATGCCGGACCGTGAGAACATTCCGGCACTGATACAACAGCCTGTGACTGAACAACCATGACCCGATTCGATTCCATGCAGTTTGCCCGTGCCGCAGAAGACCTGTGCCGTTACGGCCGTATTCTGTATGGCAACAACTGGTCTCCGGCCACCAGCTCAAACTACTCAGTGCGCCTGAACGGTGACACCTGCGCCCTGACCAGCTCAGGCAAACACAAAGGTGAGCTGACCCCGCAGGACATTCTGGTGGTGGATATGCAGGGCCAGCCGCTGACTGAGGGTAAACCCTCGGCAGAGACCCTTCTGCACACCCAGCTGTATCAGCGCGACCCGGCCATCGGTGCTGTGCTGCATACGCACTCCCCCACCGCGGTTCTGCTGTCGCAGATCTGGCCACAAGAGACGATCAGCCTGTCAGGCTGGGAATTACAGAAAGCCTTTGCCGGTGAAACCACCCACGAAGGTACGGTGACCTTCCCACTGTTTGATAATGATCAGGATATCCAGCGACTTGCGGCTGCCGTGGAAGAGCGTATGCAGAATCAGAGGCAGGGCGTGGCCTACCTGATCCGGGGTCATGGTGTGTACACCTGGGGCAAAGACCTGGCGGAATGCTACCGCCACCTCGAGGCACTTGAGCACCTGCTGGGTTATCAGCTGGAAATTTTACGAATCAACGGAAAAGTGAGCCCTCTATGAGCATGCTGCAAGTCTATA
>JBPEXS010000486.1:0-1348 GCA_052031325.1 Thalassolituus sp.
ACGTCGTAGGTGACCACGGCAAATTCTTCACCACCGTAGCGGTACACATTGTCCCCCTGACGCAGCAGGCCATGAATCGCCTGAGCTACACGGAACAGAGCGGTATCTCCAGCGGCGTGGCCGAAGGAATCATTCACCTGTTTGAAGTGATCCAGATCCAGCATCAACAGACCAACTGGCTCGCCGTGACGGGTGCCATGTTTTTGCAGGCCAGACATCAGCAGTTCATAAGACGTGCGGTTAAGAATTTCAGTCAGATGATCGTAGCGGGCTTCATCGCGCAGGCGCTTGAACTGGCGCTCGATCTCCCGGCTACTGATAATCAGAGCACCGAAACGCGACATATCCTGTACCACCGCTGGTAAGCGGCAGACGCTGACCAGTGCATGAAACTCTTCGCCGTCAGCACGTTGTAAGCGCATCAGTTCCGGATGCTGATCCTCGGGCGATTCAAAACGCACTTCAAGATTTTCCAGTCGCTGATGAAAGCGGTTTTTTTCAGAGATCGGAATCACCGAGTCGATATTGGTACCGAGCGGATTCTCCAGACCCAGAAGGCGGTTGAAACCGCCATTCGTCAGCCGGATATGCCCTGCCCGGTCAAAAAACACGACTCCGCCAGAAATAGTATCGAGTACCGTGCCGAGCTTGGCTTCAATGGTCAGGCGTCGGTCCATTTCATGTTTCAGCAGGTCGTACCAGCGGTCTTCACGGGTTGCGGCCCAGAGCACACCGCTGATCGCCGAGATACAGAAACCGGCCACCAGAACCGACATCATCAGCGAGGGGCTTACCAGCCCCTGTTGCTCAAATTTAAACAGCAGAAACGCCAGAATCACCGGAAATATAATCACCGGTATCATCAACAACTGAATTAAGCGCCAGCCCGAAGAACGCTGACGGTCGGTTTTACCCGGCAGTTCAAAAACCGACAGGCCGATTGCCACAAACAGCAGCAGAAAGGTCAGTGAAGTATGCAGCGCCATGGTAGAAAAGAAAGGAACACGCAACAGACCCGCGGGATCGATCAGGTAGGTTAACAATGCCGCAGATGGGATAGCAGCACCAAGAACCAATGATGTCATGAAAATGGGCAGATTCGCCTGGCGCAGGCGTGTTGGCACCATCATCAGAACACTGAGAAACAGGAAAGAAACGCAAGTGGCCGGAGAGGCTCGCCCTGGGTAGAACTCACCGGACGGATCATGATGAATCAGTTCATCAATACCAAAATCCATTCCCAGGGGATACTGCAGCAGGGTTGCCAGCATCAGAGCACCCACCAGTGACCCCGCAATCTTCGGGCAAGGGCCGGTGAACAGCTGATTACAGGCGAGAATGCCCAGAG
>JBPEXS010000487.1:0-3634 GCA_052031325.1 Thalassolituus sp.
GCTTTGATGTCCGGGTTTTTGAAGTAGTGTGGGTTTTTCAGTACTTCTTCCGGCAATACGGCAAAGTATTCGCTGCCATCGCTGGTATTGAAGGCGTGCAGATAGCCGCTGTTACTGGCGACGTACACTACCTGATAACCCTCGTCGTAGTTCACCACCACAGGGCGGCTATGCAGCGGGTCTTCCATCGCGGTGCGTGCTGTATCATTGTCGTTGAGACCGGCAATACGCATCAGCAGTGACTGGCGGTAGGTGAGGTTGGTCGCCGGGTCTACGGCATTGGGGTCGGCAATCAGATCCAGAGCCAGATCTTCATCGCTGAGGTAACCGGCGGTATCCGGATCAAAGGCGTGCATCACTCCGGTTTTGATCACGTAGATGCTGCGTTCAGATCCACCCAGTAAAGCAGCGGCACCGCCTTCGGTCACCAGGTTGCCATCCACAGCATCACTCCAGAAACTGCGTGAGTCATCGGCAAAGAAGCCGGTTGTGGCATCTACCGCGAGCACATCATCGGCGTCAACGATGCCGTCTGCAGAGATGGCGTAGCGCTTCAGGTTACCCTTCCAGGCCAGTGAATCATCCGGTTCGAACACGGCGTAATACAGCTCGTCACTGATCTCCAGTGAGTTGTAGGAACTGACGGCGATGGCCGGTGATGTGAAGGAGGTCGGTGTGATCAGTGTCTGCACCGCTGAATCCAGCAGGGCGTTCTTGATGTCTTCGTAATTGCTGGCCGGATAGAAAGTACCGCCGCCAGCGTTGGCAATATCTTCCAGCTTGATGGCTGCCGCGTTTCCGGCACTGGTAAAGCCACCAATGGTATCCACGATCACTTCGTCGTTATGGAACAGGTAGTAAGCCAGTTCTTCGGCACAGCCGCCGCCGTAGTCGCCGCTCTGGTTGCTGCAATTGTTCATCAGAGAGCTGACACCCGCCGGAAAGGTGGTGTCATCGACCAGATTCTCAATGTAACTGTCCGAGGCCTTATCGTTGGTTGGCTCACCGTCACTGAACAGAATCAGTTTGGTGGTGGTGTTACAGGCCTCGAGATCCGGAATCTGGTAGATATCACCAACACGGGAGTCGCTGACACTCTGGTGGCCGTAAACCAGATGCTGCTGGGTCAGCAGCAACCGGGCTTCGTGCATGGACTCGGTTATCGGCGTGCTGCCATCAGCGGTAAAGGCATTCAGGGCGGCAATAAACTCGTCTTTGTTCTGTTTGCCCGACTTCATCGCCACGGAGACATAGCCCCCATTACTGCCATCAAAGCGCATCAGCGCCAGATTCACATTCTCGGGCAGGGATTCAATGGTATCGATGGCCGCTTCACGCAGAATCTCAATGCGTGATTTCTGGCCGCTGCTACCGTACTGAGCAACGTAGTTCAGGTAATTGCCTGACCAGATACGGGTAAAACCGCCGTTGCCTTTAAAGACGCTGCTGGTGCCCTGTTTCTTATTATTGGTAAAGGGAAACCAGCGACTCTTGCTGAGGTATTTATACGTGCTGCCATTGTAGGTATGCGGGTTGAGGTTACATTCAACGATGGCACTGCTGTCGCTGGTGTCGATGGGAGAGTCGTTATTTTCGGTCACGTCATCCGGTGCCGACCAGCCATCGCCATAGGCCCAGTAGGCCATTTTACCGGCGTATTCACCATTACTTGCCAGAGATTGCAGGGCATCGTCGCAGTTAATCTGCAATTCCAGCACTTCGTTCTGCAGAATCGAGCTGGCTTCTGTGGCCAGATCAATACTGCCGCCGTTACCCGGGCGATAAAGGTAGTAATGATCGGCGACAAAACCATAGGCGCTGTCATCGTAGACGGTACTGATGTCGTAGGCCGGGCCGGTATCTTCCTGGGTGCCCATACTGCCCGAAGTATCAAACAGAAAGATCACATTACTGGCGGCTGAGGTCGAGCCACCGGTAAAAATTTCGGTGTCATCGGCCAGTGCTGCCGACGATGAAAACAGCACAGCAGCTGGCAGGGTTTTCACGATGCGTACTGCTAAAGAGACCATGGTTTTCATGATGCGTCCTCCGCCCCGGGGTTTCAGCTTTTAGGAACCTGGAAGGTGAATCCAAGCAGTTGTGTCGCATGGAAGCGCCCGGTTTTATCCGTGGTAATGCTGCTGATTTCAAACTGCCGTGTCGCCATATGGCCGATGCTGTTATTGGTACTGAAAGCGTAGTTCATGTTGATTGGTGAGGTGTTGCGGTACCGCAGGGTGGTGTTCAGCTCACTGACTTCAGAAGGGTCTGCCTGCAGCTCGCTGTTCAGCTCAACCACACCTTCTTCAAGTGAGCGTTCAATGGCCTCGCTGAGCTCAGCACTGCTGCTGCCATCCGCACGGTATTTCTGAAACTTCGCCAGCAGCTCACTGCGGGTGGTGTAAAACAGCGTCTCTTTCGTCTGCAGGTTAGTGACGATGCGGATCTGGTTGGTCGAGACATTGAGGTTGATCAGTGACAACAGGGTGACCGACGTCAGCAGTACGAGACTGACGATCAGCGTGCTGCCTTGCTGGGATACCTTGTTCATAAACAACTCCTGCTACGACCGGGTCGTGGCAATGCTAGAGATCGCTGGGATCGATGTTGAATCCGTCTCTGATCAGAGACAGTCGGTCTCGTTGACGGCAATCTGGCCAGATGCCATCAGGTTGATGTGACGCCCACTGCTGCCGGTGCAACCACTGGCGGATACGTCAATCTGGCCGGAAGATTCCATCTGCCCGGTGGGTCTGAAACCGATGGGCTGCAGATAGGTAAAATCCTCTGAGTTCATACTGACACGGGCATCCAGCGGATCACGCTGACGCAACACATCCCCCGCCACCAGTGGATCACCACTGAAGGCCTGTACCGTCCAGCCGTTCTGGAATCCACCCACAGCCGGCGTAATACGGATGATCTCACCGCGGGCAATGGCTTTGTTGCGGGCGATGATCAGATCCATCTGCAGACGGCTGAAGGCCTGTTTAGCGGCTGAATTGGCAACGTACGAGCCCATGGAGGGTATGCCCGTGGCGATGAGTATGCTGACGATACTGAGAGCAATCAGTAATTCAGTCAGCGTGAACCCTTTGCTGGCTCTGGCAGTGGTATTCGTTTTCATGTCCATTCTCCGTGAGCAGTGAATGAAACGGGATCCGGTAACTGACGCAGCCTGTCGCGTCAGGACAGTCAGACAAGGCAGCAAGTACCTATCCGACAGGATCAGGTTAGTATCAAGTAACCGTATGTTCAGTGGATAAAACTTGTTCCTTTGTAACCGCAGTTAGAGGCTTTGCGAGGGTTTGTTGCAAGGCGATGTGGCAGGTAATTCCGACGCAGGATTCGTGTAAACAGATGGCCTGGTGAGGGGCTTAGGTTGAGGGGCTTCGGTTGAGGGGCTGAAACGCGTTGAATTGCAGTGCCTGTGAGTTCAGAGGCCAGTCTGCAGGTTCAGAAAACGACATCCGGGATCACACAAGGTGCGGAAGTGGATGCGGCAGTCGGGTAGTCAATGAGAACAACAGAAAGGTAGAAGGGAGAGAAGGCTCTCTCCCTGATTTACCGGGCTTCAGAAGGGGTGTTCAGTGCCGTCGTCACGCACCGCCCGACCCAGGCTGTTCATGATGAT
>JBPEXS010000488.1:0-4023 GCA_052031325.1 Thalassolituus sp.
AGCCGCGCCAGCAGAGCTTCCACAACCTGCTGCAGAGGCTGAATAGCGGTACTGGACAGATCACCGCTAAGCCAGCCATGGTGTGCAGTTTCAGCTAAGCAGATGCTGCTGCATAAACCCCTGCAGTGCCTTTACCCGGGCACTGCGGCGCATGTCTTTGTGGTAAACAAACCACATGCCGGATGTCGACATATCCAGACCGAGATCAATTTCCTTCAACGGCTCACCTTTGCCGGACAGCGTCAGAGTGTTGAGCGGCCCGATACCCATCCCAGAACGGACAGCGGCCTCAATGTCATTAAAGCTGTTGCTCTGAAAGACAACCTGCTCCTGGGCGACCTTTTCAACGACAGACTGAATGCCCGCAATGCGGGTCTTCTCTCCGGTGGGCAGTACCCAGAGGTGACGGTTGATGTCATTCAGTGATGTCGGAGCACCATGGGCCTGCCAGTATTCTTGTGAGCAGAAAAACCCCAACCCGACGTTGCCCAGCTGGCGTGCAATCAGATCAGGCTCTTTTGGCTGAGCACCAATGCGGATCGCCACATGCACCTCTCCCGCTGAGAGCGGCAGAATATCATCGGTGGCCACGATCTGGACGCGGATCTGAGGGTACGCCTGACGGAAGCTGTGCAGCAGCGGTGCAAAAAACGGTGAGAAGTCGGTAACCGTTGAAATCCTCAGTGTACCCGACGGGTCACTTTCCATCGTACTCAGTGAGTTACACAGGCGCTTCATATCACCACTGATGGGCTGCATTTTATCGCGCAGCATGCGCCCGGCATCGGTCATGCGGTAACCGCGCTGATGGCGGATAAACAAGGGCAGGCCCAGAATCTGTTCCAGCCGGGTGACAGAACGCAGAACAGTGGAATGATTGATGCCCAGTTGCTCACCGGCACGGCTGAGGCTGCCACTCACTGACAGCTGATAGGCAATGCGCAGATCGTCCCAGCGGATATCTCCATCCATATCAGACACAACCTCTTATGCAGTTCTGATTATCTTAAAGATTAGTTCTGTGCAATTTTGCACAACAGTTTTTGATTTGTCGTGCTATTTAACACAGGGTAGTTGGGCTAGAGTGGATGTATTGAGGAGACCAAGATGTCAAAAACACTGAAGAACACAGACAACAGTTACGGCTGGATCGCGATTGCTCTGCACTGGCTGGTGGCCATTGCCGTGTTCTCTATGTTTGGTCTGGGTCTCTATATGGTCGAGCTGACGTACTACGACTCCTGGTACAAAGGTTCCCTCGATCTGCACAAATCCGCTGGCATCCTGCTGGCGCTATTGGTGCTGCTGCGTTTTGGCTGGCGCCTGATAAATCCGTCACCTAAAGGTCTGTCACCCAAGCCGCTGGAGAATCTGGCAGCACATCTGGCTCATGGTCTGTTGTATCTGATGATGGCGGCACTGTTTATCAGTGGTTATCTGATATCAACGGCGGACGGACAGGGTATTGCCGTATTTGAACTCTTTACCGTGCCCGCCACTCTGACAGCCGATAACCAGGAAGACATAGCCGGAGATATTCACCGGTGGCTGGCCTGGGGGCTTATGGGGCTGGTTGCCCTGCATGCTCTGGCGGCACTGAAACATCATTTTATAAACCGCGACGCGACCCTGAAACGTATGGTGCGCCCGCAAAGCTGAAAGTCATACGAGGAGGACTCTCACATGAAAAAACTACTCATCACCACCCTGTTCAGTGCAGCCACACTGTTACCTTTTGCCGCAAACGCAGCAACGTACGACATTGACAACGAAGGCGCCCATGCCTCGGTCAATTTTAAAATTCAGCATCTTGGCTATAGCTGGCTGACGGGTCGTTTTAACGACTTTGATGGCAGTTTTGAATACGACAAAGCCGCACCGGAAGACTCTTCCATCGAAGTAGTCATTGAAACCGCCAGCCTGGATTCCAACCACGCTGAGCGTGACAAGCATCTTAAAAGTCCGGATTTTCTGGATGTAAAGAAATACCCGACCGCTACGTTTAAAAGCACTGGGTTTAAATCAACCGGTGACGGTACCGGAGAAATTACCGGCGACTTTACTCTGCACGGTGTAACCAAAAGCATCACTTTCCCAGTGAAGCGCATTGGCGAAGGCAGTGATCCATGGGGTGGTTACCGCGCTGGTTTTACCGGCAGCACTACTCTGAAACTGAGCGATTACGGAATTGATTACAACCTTGGCCCGGCTTCAACACACGTGGAAATTGTTCTGCATGTTGAAGGTAAACGTCAGTAATTACCTGCCCGGCAGCTGCTTCCGCAGCTGCCATTTCCCGCCCGTTATCCTGTAATTCAGCCCTTCTGTCTGTTTTCTGATCAGAAAACATTGATTCATCAGCAAACAAACCAGAGAATGACGATATTCCGGAATTCCCGGTCTCCTGCCTCAGAGCCACAGGGTAAGGAAAATAATGACGGTCGAACTAAGAAAAAATAAAAGATTCCCCAGTCATCTGCCCGCACGAATTCTCATTAAAACGAGTGAAGCGCGCGATACTCTGAATAAACTTGAAAACCCTCTGCCCGGAACGGCAGCGGTGCAGTGTACCGTGGTTGATTATTCCCACTCAGGCATCCGTCTGCATGGCTGTGGGCATGGTGTAACCTTCACGGATGAGCCAGTCATTCTCGAAATTCAGCTCAGTGAGCCAGCGAGTATTCTGGTCGATGTGGTGTATCAGCAGGATGATTTTATCGGCCTGAAAATTCATGAGCCGAGCGATCAGCTGTTTCTTGAGATTCAGGAATACACTCACCTGCACGGTACCAGTCGCGATGTTTCTGACGAAGAAACAGAAGGCTATCGTGCGCTGATGATCGACGAAGCACAGCTGCTGAGTGAGGCTTTGCCAACACGTTGGTCGACCGCATTTACCGAAGCGACCGGGCCATCTGCCGACAAAGCGAAAACCACGGATGAGCATCAGCAATGGATGTTGGCAGCGCGTAAGACCCAACAGCATCGCGCGGAATTTATCGCCGCTTTTGGTCAGCGTGTTCAGCAACAGCTGGAGCGTTGGACCCGTGGCGAAGCCAAGAAAACGGAAGAAGAAGCACGCTCAGAGACCATCATTACACTGTCGCTGGTGCACCAGAAAGATTTTGAGGACTGGCTGCGTACCAAAGTAACGGTTTCACATCTGCAGGCCAATCTGGCCCGGCGTGAGTTTGAAGTGAAACAATATTTTCAGGCGGTATTTCCCGGACCTGAAGTCCGGCGCTTTAATCCTATCGATCCGGTTCTGGTGACTGAAGCGTTCCGCGACAGCATGCCTGTACTGGAACTTCCCCGCCCCTGTCGCGAGCTGGCCTTTTCAGTGTTTGAAAAAGTGGCTGTTGAAATGTTGAATGCCACCTACGCCGAGATTCTGGATCGGGTGGATATTCCGCTGACCTTCCTTTACCGCAGTCAGGCAGCTTTACAGACAGCTCAACAGAGCCCGGTTGCTGGACATACCCCAGCACCTGAACCGGTATCGGACATAGCTGCCGAGCAGTCTGCTCAGACAGAAACGACTCCAGCTCAGGATTCTGCTGCAGAAATTCCTGACAACCTGTTGCTGTGGCCAGGCACCGCCCAGGTGCGGGAACAGGCGCAGCAGAGCTACAGCAGCATCGGGCAATTATTATCGCTGCGCCCGGCGACACCGGCTATTAATGGACTTTCTTTGTCCGCAACAGCGAATGCACAGGGTGAAACACCGGTTACCTTGCCACTGGCAACGGAGGCTGAGGTTCTGGCGGTCGTTAATGCCCTGGCCGAAATGCATGAAGGCCTGCCAGATCCTTTGCTCAGTGTTATTGAAACGGAATTGCAGCAGCAGGAAAAACGCCTGGCCGACGACCTGCGCGATGCCATCAGTACACTGGAACAGATTACCCAAAGCCTGCTGGAAAACCCTGAGCTGGCTGAGTTTATGAAACCCAGCATTTATCAGGTCAGTTGGCCATTACTGCGGCTGGTACTGCGTGATGCTACGGCTCTGTTTAACGCAGAGCA
>JBPEXS010000489.1:0-1339 GCA_052031325.1 Thalassolituus sp.
GGCGTGAGCAGGCGCGGAATGCCGTGTTGGGTGAACTGATACCGCCGCGGTAGGCTCGCCCTCGTTCGGTCAGAAAGGCACTCAATACCGCCTCGGCCTGTCGTCGGCCACCACGCTGACGACCGGGGCAGGGTGCGCTGTTGCGACACTCAGGTGACACCAGAGGCTGATGGAAACAGGCAGGGACTGAAGCAAACGTCAGAGACTCTGGCAGTGATTGCAGTGGTTCTGAAACCCAGCGGGCCCAGAAGTGTGACCAGTCGTCGCGGCCCGGATTCGGTCGGCGCACGCCGAACTGCGGGTATTCATGCCAGACGACCTGATGCGTGCGGCACCAATTGGCGACGCGGATATCGCGTTGATACGTCCAGTCGTTGCCGGTTTCTTCATGGCTGTGGAGTACGAAACCACCGGTTTCTTCCTTCAGAGCATCCAGTACGTCGGTGACATCGCCTGTGACGGTACACAAGCGGCCGGCCATGCGCACCAGTTCCTGATGCATATCCTGCAGTGACTCGTAAATAAACTCCCACTGACGGCGGCTGGTATCCGCAAGCTGCCAGTACGCTGGCTCAATGACATAGAGCGCGAGTAACGGACCCTGCCGGGAAGCCGCGCACAACGCCGCGTGATCCTGCAGGCGCAGATCACGCTTCAGCCAGACAACCTGCAGAGGCTGATCAGAATTCATCTTCAACGCTCCCGGCGGCACAGATATTGGGCTGTGTTCTGTTGTGGGTTCTGGCCTCTCGTTTACAGCGCTCAGAGCAGTATTTCACCTCACCCCAGACCCGCGCCCATTTCTTGCGCCAGTTGAAGGGCCGGTGACACACCGGGCAGGTTTTGGATGGCAGGTTGGGTTTACTGTGTGCCATCAGAGGTCATCCAGGTTGTTCAGCAGCTGCTCGGCACGCGCCAGAGTGCGGTCTTTCTCGTCGTCTTTCATGCGGTCAAAACTGCGGTAAATCATGCTCATGCGCTGATTGCCGCTGAATTCTTCACGGTGACGGTTGATGAAATGCCAGTAGAGCGAATTAAACGGGCAACTGTCGTGGTCAGAACGGGTTTTGACGTTGTAGTGGCAGTGTTTGCAGTAGTCCGACATCTTGTGGATGTAATTGCCCGAAGCCGCATAGGGTTTGCTGCCCAGATAGCCACCGTCGGCGTGCATCACCATGCCCAGGGTGTTGGGCAATTCCACCCAGTCGTAAGCATCGGCGTACACCGCCAGATACCAGTCGCAGATGGCTTCAGGTTTGATGCCGGTGATCAGGGCGAAATTACCGGTGACCATTAGACGCTGAATATGATGGGCGTACGCATGGTCGAAGGTGTTTTC
>JBPEXS010000049.1:0-1076 GCA_052031325.1 Thalassolituus sp.
AAGCCGAACCAACCCAGCCACAGGATGAAGGTACCCAGAGTCGCCAGCGGCAGGTTTGCACCTGGAATCGCGCGGACTTCACCGGCAGGACCGTATTTACCTTTACGTGCACCCAGCAGCAGAACACCCGCCAGAGCAGCAGCAGCACCCGCCATGTGAACAATACCGGAACCGGCATAGTCAGAGTAGCTCAGCTCGTACATACCGAATACTGACTTGCCACCCCAGGTCCATGCACCTTCCATTGGGTAAATAACACCGGTCATTACCACAGCGAACGCCAGGAAGGCCCACAGCTTCATACGCTCAGCAACCGCACCAGATACGATGGACATAGCAGTCGCTACGAACACAACCTGGAAGAAGAAGTCAGAAGCACCTGAGTAAGGCATGCCTGCGTCTTCAACGCCGTTACGGAAATCAGCCTGGCCAGCCAGAACACCGGCAATGGCTTCGTCAGTCATGCTGGCAACGCTGTCAGTACCGGACAGGAAGATGCCGCCACCGTACATGATGTCGTAACCGCAGATCAGGTACATAGTACAGGCGACTGCGAACAGCGCGACGTTTTTGGTCAGGATCTCAGTCGTGTTTTTTGCACGTACCAGACCTGCTTCGAGCATGGCGAAACCTGCCGCCATCCACATTACTAATGCGCCACACACCAGAAAGTAAAAGGTGTCCATGGCGTATTGAAGTTCGTAAACTTGAGTTTCCATTATGAGCCCCCCGCTAGGCTACTTATTTCGAGATTGGGTTAATTACAGAGCGTCTGCGCCGGTTTCACCGGTACGGATACGGATAACCTGCTCCAGAGCGCTGACAAAGATTTTGCCGTCGCCGATTTTGCCGGTATTCGCTGCTTTAGTGATTGCTTCGATAACCTTGTCAGTCAGGTCTTCGGCAACCGCCACCTCGATTTTTACTTTTGGCAGAAAATCCACCACGTATTCAGCACCACGGTACAGTTCAGTGTGACCTTTCTGACGGCCGAAACCTTTTACTTCAGTCACGGTGATGCCCTGAACGCCAATCTCAGACAGCGCTTCACGCACGTCATCAAGTTTGAATGGCTT
>JBPEXS010000490.1:0-1005 GCA_052031325.1 Thalassolituus sp.
ACCGCACCACAGGTGCTGCTGGTTATGACTCACTGGCCATGACGGAAGGGGTTTCTGGTACCTGGTCTGCGGATATCCCTGCAGAGTCCGTGCTTGAGCCAGCGGTTGAGTACTATGTAACAGCTACTGATGGTGAAGTAACCTCTTCACTGCCAAGTACAGATCCGACATCAGAGCCTTTCTCTGTCGCCGTACTGCCAAACGAAGCACCGGTGATTGTGCATGAGCCGGTAGTCACCGCGGTTCAACAGTATGGTGTACAGATTACGGCCGAAGCTTCCGATAGCACCAACAGTCTCGACTCTGTGTCCTTGTTTTACCGCGAGTACGGTGACCTGGTGTATACCGAAGTGGCTATGACCAACGTCAGTGGTGATACCTACGAAGCGGTTATTCCCGGTGCCGATGTGACTCTCAATGGCGTGCAGTACTACCTGACCGCGACGGATAACTTTGAAACCACCAGTTACTCTGCGTATCCGGATGCGCCTTACTTCATTGAGGTTGAAGAAGGCCTGATGGTCACCAGTAAAATCTGGACCTGGAAAGGCGAAGGCACAGTCACTCCAGCAGAAAGTGAAGTGGCTGAAGGCAGTGTCGTGACCATGGTGCTGACTCCAGCAGAAGGCAATAAGCTGGTCTGGGCCTTTGGTTGTGGTGGTACGCTGGACGGTAACGTCTTCACCACCGCTCCAGTCACCGCTGACTGCCAGGTGAATGTGATTTTCAGGCGTCTGTTTCAGTGATGTCTGAACTCACTCCCGGCGTTTGACCGCGCCAGTGAAAGCCCCGGTCTTCCGGGGCTTTTTCGTTTCAGCAGCAGGCTAAATGAAGACTTCTGTGCCTTTGTTCTTGTCAGTGCAACAGTGATACACAAAGGGGACAGGCCCCGGAAGGGGTTTTATCAGGTGCGCCGCCGGAGCCTTTGCTCCTATAATGCGGTCTCTGATCTCCGGACTCTGAGGCACTTTTGGCACCATTCAACGCACATCTTGAGGCACTGTT
>JBPEXS010000491.1:0-1500 GCA_052031325.1 Thalassolituus sp.
CTGCTGCTGGCGTTTCAGCAGCTCAAACAGAAGCTCACGGGTATGGGATTGTTCGACCAGGAGCGTAAGCGCCCCCTGCCTGAGGTGATACGTCGTGTGGCCATCATCACTTCACCCGGTGGTGCAGCCGTGCATGACATGCTGACCGTACTGAAGCGGCGCTGGCCCATGCTGGAAGCCGATATTTACCCAGCACTGGTTCAGGGCCGTGAGGCACCTGCACAGATCATGAACGCCCTGCAACGCGCCAACCGCGATGCACAGGCCGATGTCATTATTCTGGGGCGTGGCGGTGGCTCACTGGAAGACCTCTGGTGCTTTAACGATGAAACCCTCGCCCATACCATCGCCGCCTCGGATATTCCGGTCATCAGTGCCGTGGGCCATGAAACCGATTTCACCATCGCCGATTTTGTTGCCGATCTGCGTGCACCAACACCGTCGGCCGCCGCTGAGCTGATCAGCCCCGACCAGGAACAGATCCGCCATCGTGCCGGGCAGTTGTATGAGCGCCTGTTGCGCACCCAGCACCAGAAACTGTCTCAGTCTGCGCAATACCTTCTGCAATTGCAGCAGCGCCTGCGTGGGCCGCAGCATATTCTGCAGTCTCAATCACAGCAGCTGGATCATCTGGAAATGCGCCTGAACCAGGTGATGAATCAGAAACTGACCACTCATCAGCATCAACTCGGCCGTGTTGAACAACGCCTCGGCCATCAGCACCCCAGACTGGTGCTGGATCAGTACCGCCGCTCACTGGAACAACTGCAGCAACGGCTGGAACGTAACGCTATGGAATCCGTCAGAAACCGCCAGAACCGGCTGGAATCACAGGCGCGGCTGCTGCACTCTGTCAGTCCACTCAATGTACTGAACCGGGGCTATTCCATCAGCCTGAATGAAGAGGGACAGGCACTGCATAACGCCAGAGATCTGAAACCGGGTGACGTGATTGAAACCCGCCTGAAATCCGACCGCATCAGAAGCCAGATTACGGACATCGACTATGACGCCTCTTAAACGCCTGCTCACGATATGCACTCTGTCCTGTACAGCTCTGACCCTTCATGCGCTGCCGCACCACCCCATTCCCGGCGGGATTGTAAGTGTGCCCCTGGCAACCACAGCCGATACGGCGCCAGAGGTCACTCTGGATGGCCACCCTGTGATGACCGTGCGTAATGAATCCGGTGAATGGCTGGCGGTTGCTGGCGTGCCGCTAAAACTGGAGGGCGATCTCAGACTGAACGTGAATGGCCAGACCGTCAGCCTGCCCATTGACGACTACGCCTACCGCGAACAGCACATCGAGATTAAGAACAAACGCCAGGTAAACCCGGAGAACCGCGATATGGATCGCATTGGCCGGGAATACGGCCAGATGATGCCGGTCTATAAAAGCCACAACGACACGGTGGTGGATAACTGGGCAAGCATGATCCGCCCGGCGGAAGGCCCCTACTCCAGTCCGTTTGGCCTGAAGCGGTTTTTTAACGGTCA
>JBPEXS010000492.1:0-10514 GCA_052031325.1 Thalassolituus sp.
AGCTCCTGATCGCTCAGGCCGTTCTCATTGGTACGCACATCGCGGTCAATCAGATCTTTGAGACTGTGAATTTCCTGCTGCAGCGCTTTTACAAACGACAGAATAGCAGAACGATCCGGGCCGCTCAGACTCTGGCGGGAGAATGCCAGGTCCTTCTCCTTAACCACACCACCCAGTTGATAATTGGCCTGTACAGCATCGATTTTTTCTTCACCAGGCTGAGCCAGTGACACCAGCCAGAGGAATTCTTTCAGCAACGTGTCCGAAACCTTGTCCTGGTAGGCCGCACCTGAGGTATCGGTTAAGCGGCGGACCATACGATCCAACGCGGACAACAAAGCGACACGGTTTGGCAGGAGATCAAATTCTGGCTGCCGCAAAGCTTCAACGGCGGCACCGGCCACACGCCAGAAAGGCCAGGAGGGTGAGCCAGCGCTGCCTTTCTCAAGGGCGGAAACGGCTTTACCGATCAGGTGCAGTGTGTCGTCGGTCTTATCCGTGCCACGCATCAGGCCGAGCAAAGCAAACTGCACAACCTGGCGTAAACGCCGGAACGGCAGTCTCTGATTCGGGATGGCCGGCGGAATGATCAGGCGTGGGCGCAGATTAACCTGAAAAAAGATACTTTCCGGTAGCGGTTGCTCTCCGCGTTCACGGCGCACCCGGTTGATTGCAGGTACTAATAAAGACGGCGCAACAGCCTGACCAGCAAGCAGTAATTCGGTGTATTTATCGAGGTGCACCAATGCCAGGCTGCAGGCTTCCAGCATTGCGGCGTCAATGCCTGTGTTGACGGTGCGACGCACCGCCTCCGTCACTTCCTCGCAGAGGCGCTCGCCAGCGCGGAAATCCAACATTTTGAACGTGCCGTGCAACTGGCGGATTTCTTCAATAAGTTTGCGCAGGCTATCGCCTTCACCTTCTCCCAATGAGGCGTAATTATCCAGCTGAGACAGGGCGTTCTGAAGAGCATGAGTGACCTCTGAGCGGACCAGATTCATGGAAACCGAGAGTTTGGTCATGCTTCCTGGGTCTTTCTGTTTGGTCATTTTGTCTTCTTATAGGGCAGCATTAACAGGAATTCTGCACGTTTCATGGGCGAAAAGTAGCCCAAAGGCACACCTCACATCTCAACTATACTTCCCACAAGCTCCGCGAATCAACGGGCGTGGCTGCTTAACTGCGCCCCTCCGGGAGAATAGCTTTTCTTTCCCCGGTAAAGCATCTACATTCCGCCACCGTCACTAACCCTTGTCAGATAAACACTATGCCAGCAAATTTTAGCAGTCCCGTATTTGAGAATTTTCTGGGACATTCGCCCAATTGGTACAAACTTACGATCATCGGATTTCTACTGATCAATCTTGTTCTTATGCTGACCGCAGGGCCTGTCGTGACAGGCTGGCTGTTGATTGTCGAATTCATTTTCACCCTGGCAATGGCCCTGAAGTGTTACCCCCTGCAACCGGGCGGGCTTCTGGCAATAGAAGCCATCCTGTTGGGGCTGGTATCCCCTGAGGTCGTTTACCATGAAGCCATCACCAACTTTCCGGTGATACTGCTGCTTATTTTTATGGTGGCGGGTATCTACTTTATGAAAGACCTGCTGTTGTTCGTATTCACCAAGATACTGCTGGGTGTACGTTCAAAAGTGTTGCTTTCTTTGCTGTTCAGCATTGTCGCGGCCTTCCTCTCTGCATTCCTTGATGCACTGACAGTGACTGCTGTTCTTATCAGTGTCGCTGTGGGTTTTTACAGTGTGTACCACCACGTCGCCAGCGACAAAGACTTCAATACTGGTCATGACCACACCAGAGACGATGATCTCAGAGCTCAACATCGTAATGATCTTGAGGATTTCCGGAGTTTTCTGCGCACACTGCTTATGCACGGTGCTGTTGGTACTGCCCTGGGTGGTGTCTGCACACTGGTAGGTGAGCCCCAGAACCTGTTGATTGCCAAAGTAGTCGGTTGGGAATTTGTCGATTTCTTCGTGCGCATGGCACCGGTGACTATGCCAGTTCTGATTGCAGGCCTGCTGACCTGCATCCTGCTCGAGAAACTCAGAATATTCGGTTATGGCGCAGAATTACCACAAGAAGTGCGTTCCATCCTTGAAAGATACAACGACCAGGAAAACAGCGATATGCCTGCTCAACGTGTGGCGCAGCTTTGGGTTCAGGGGGGCGTCGCCGTGTTTTTGATCATCGGGCTGGCGCTGCACCTGGCCGAAGTCGGCCTGATTGGTCTGAGCGTCATCGTTTTGCTGACCGCGTTCAATGGCGTCATCGAAGAACACCAGATCGGTAAAGCTTTTGAAGAAGCCATGCCTTTTGCGGCACTTCTGGTTGTGTTTTTTACGATTGTCGGTGTGATTCATTCTCAGCACCTTTTTACGCCGATCATCGACTGGATTCTGAATACCGATAATGTGTCGCTCTCCAGTCAGCCAGGAATGATCTTTCTCGCCAATGGCGTGTTATCAATGATCAGTGACAATGTGTTTGTTGCCACCGTCTATATTACAGAGGTTAAGAGCGCGCTGGATGCCGGTCACATTAACCGGGAGCAGTTTGAACTACTGGCTACGGCCATTAACACAGGTACTAATCTGCCCTCTGTGGCCACGCCTAACGGTCAGGCGGCCTTCCTGTTCCTGCTGACTTCGGCCATTGCCCCACTGATCCGTCTTTCCTACGGGCGCATGGTGGTCATGGCCCTGCCCTACACCATAGTAATGACCGTCGTTGGTTATTACGGTGTCACTCACTGGTTGTAATAAGACTCCACAAAAAAGCCCGGCATTGCCGGGCTTTTTTGTATCCAGAAATTATCATTCAGTATGGCCTGTTCATCCTTCCTTCATCCTGCACTCAAGCTACACTCAAACTGATGTCATCCTTCCGGGGGTGTACGACGCCAGACGGAGCCGGCTTCGCATTTCTTATCAAGCAGATCCAGATAAGCCTCATGAGCGTTGGCTTCTTCAACAGACGCACGGATGACCGGCAGACTACTGACATCCACCTGCAGACCACTCAGATCCAGCTCAACCTCATCAGCCCCATCGGAATCCTCGTCTCCCAGCATCAGATCCGTCTGACCACCGGTCATGATCAGATACACATCGGCGAGAATTTCAGCATCCAGCAAGGCCCCGTGAAGCTCACGGTGGCTGTTATCAATACCATAACGCTTACAGAGCGCATCAAGGCTGTTCCGTGCCCCCGGATGCATATCACGGGCAAGCTTGAGGGTATCCAGCACGGTACAGAAGGTATCGGTGAGAGGCTGATTCATGCGCGAGAATTCGGCGTCCATCATGCCTACGTCAAACGCAGCGTTGTGAATTACCAGCTCAGCACCATCAATGAAATCCCGGAACGACTGCGACACCTGTGCAAACACCGGAGCGCCCTGTTCTTCCAGCCACTCATTGGTGATGCCGTGAACTTCGGCGGCTTCTTCGTCAATAGGACGCTCGGGGTTGATGTACACATGAAAGTGCCGGCCAGTGAGCTTACGTTTGATGACTTCAACACAACCGATTTCGATGATGCGGTGGCCATCACCGATACCGGTGGTTTCCGTATCCAGCACGACCTGTCTCATGATGCCACCTCTGCAACGCCGCGGTTTGCCAGCTCATCGGCTTTTTCATTCCCTTCATGACCGGCATGGCCTTTTACCCAATGCCATTCAATCTTGTGCCGTGCACATTCCTGATCCAGCGCCTGCCAGAGGTCTTTGTTTTTCACTTCCTGCTTTGAGGCGGTTTTCCAGCCGTTGCGCTTCCAGCCTTTGAGCCACTGGTTAATACCCTGTTTCACGTACTGAGAGTCGGTCGTGAGAATAACTTCGCAAGGGCGACTCAACGCCCGCAGCCCCTCAATCGCGGCCATCAGCTCCATACGATTGTTGGTGGTATTGGCTTCACCACCGAACAGTTCTTTGTTGTGTTGGCCATAACGGAGCCAGACCCCCCAGCCTCCCGGGCCAGGGTTACCTTTGCAGGCTCCGTCGGTGTACATTTCTACCTTCACCGGTAAAGAGTCTCCTTCAGATCTTCGGGCATCACACTGCGGTTCTGTCCCGAAGCTTGTCGTGCAGCCGGAACCGCAAAGCCCAGTCGCGGTTCAGCCACTTTTTTCAGTTTTGGCCGGATCGTGGTCATACCCGCCACCGTCTTGCGCGCCACCAGAATGTAAATATTACCCGGCAGCCAACTACCCGCCATGACCCTGTCAACGCGGCGGGCGGCCTTTTCTGAACCAAACTGCAGTGGCCAGAGATGAGCGGCGGTGGTAAGACTTTCCAGGCGGAAATCAAGCAAGGTCAGCCAGTCCGTCAGGCGCCCCGGAGAGACCGGATTACTGACCCAGGGCAAGCGCGTGGAAGACAGAGTACGCAGGCTACGTACGCCGCCCCACCAGGAATACGGATTGAAACCGGCAATGATCAGATAGCCACCCGGCACAAGACTCCGCGTCGCTTCGCGGATCATCTGATGCGGCCTGCTGGTCATATCCAGACAGTGCTGCAGCACCACCACATCCAGGCTCTCTTCCGCCAGTGGCCAGGAATCATCCTCAACCTGTGCCTGTACATTAACCAGTCCTTTCTGCCAGGGCATACCTAGGCGGAAGCAGTGTTGCCCGGGGCTACGCAGCAGAAACTTGGGATTCAGATCAACGCCGCAATACATCACATGGCGACCGTACAGCTGACACATCCAGTCACCCAACCAGTTGCCTTCCAGAGCCAGCAGTCGTTGGGTGTCCGCGCGTTCGAGCCAGTGATTCTGGGTCTGCACCTTCATTCGATGAGGGTGTTTCATCAGCCGAAATTCTCCTGTCTGTCATGCCCGTACGGGCTGGACTCAGCATTCACCATCATAGTATCGTAAGCCCATGAAATTATTAACCATATTCCTGTTTTTAGCGTTACTGTCAGGCTGTGCTCTGGCCCCCTCTTCCGACCTTTCTTCTGCTACTACCGATACAACATCTGGCACTGTCTCTGACACCAGAGAACAGGCACCCGCCCCGGATGAGCGTTCTGCTGAATCGGTTGCAGCTTCTGCCACTCAAGTCTCAGCGGAGCCAAGCCTTCACTCCCCTGATCTGGTCTCAGGACTTTCAGAGCCCAGCATTCTTTGGGATCGTATCACTGAACAGTATGCCATCTCTGCGCAGGTCAGTAACGAACGTGTGCAACAACAGCTCGACTGGTTCATACAGCGTCAACGGCACATTGACACGGTTGCAGAACGAGCTCAGAAATACCTCTATTACATTGTCTCGCGCACAGAAGAACGCTCTCTGCCTGGTGAGCTGGCACTGCTGCCCATCGTTGAAAGCTCACTGGACCCCTTTGCCTACAGTTATGGGAAAGCCTCCGGTATCTGGCAGTTTATTCCATCCACGGGCAAAGCCTACGGCCTTGATCAGGACTGGTGGTACGACGGCCGTCGCGATATCCGCGCCTCCACCGAAGCCGCACTGAACTACCTTGAACGCCTCCACGAACAGTTCGACGGCGACTGGCTGCTGGCATTGGCCAGTTACAACTCTGGAGCAGGGACTGTCCGGCGCGCCATCCGCAAGAACAAAAGCAAAGGTCTGCCGACGGACTACTGGTCACTGAGCCTGCCGGCAGAGACCCGGATGTATGTGCCACGCCTGATTGCCCTGGCTCAGCTGGTGCGCAACCCGGCAGCTTTCGACGTGTCCTTGCCGCCGGTCATGAACGAACCCTTCTTTACGGCCATTGAGACCGGTGGTCAGATTGATCTCAGTCGCGTGGCCGACCTTGCTGGTCTGTCGGTTGAGGATGTGTATCAGCTCAATCCTGAGTACAACCGCTGGAGTACTCACCCTGAGCAGTCTGAAGATATTCTGATTCCGCTTACTCATGCGGAGCGCCTGAAACAGGGGCTGAGCTCCCTGCCGCCATCAGAGCGCATTACCTGGGAGCGCTATACCATCCGCCGCGGAGACTCTCTGAGCACGATTGCCAGCCGGCACGGCGTCACCACGGAGGTGATCCGAACCGTTAATAATCTCTCCGATAACCGCATCTACGCCGGCAAAGAGCTGCTGATTCCGCATTCTGCTCAGAACAGTGACAGCTTTCTGCAGAAGCACGCCAACCTCATCCGCAATCAGCAGATTCAGGAATCGCGCCGCAAGATACGCTACAAGGTGCGCACCGGAGATAACCTGTGGGCCATCGCCCGCCGTTACGACGTCAGAATCAACGATCTGATGCGCTGGAATAAAATCCGTTCCGGCCAATATCTGCGCCCCGGGCAGACACTGCTGATCTGGACTCAGTCAGGCTCAGCCTGACTTGCAGAACAACCCGAGATCCAATCCATAGCGGCTTCAGCTGCCCCCTGATATCAGGGGCATCTTTGCTATATGATAGCCCTCCACTAAAACAGCATCTGTTAAGGAGAATCCTGTGGGAATACTGAGTGGTAAGAAGGCACTGATCGTGGGTGTGGCCAGCAAGCATTCGATTGCCTGGGCCATTGCCGATGCCTTCCACAAAGAAGGTGCCGAACTGGCATTTACCTATCAGGGTGAAAAACTGAAAGACCGTGTGACCGAGATGGCAGCCAAGTGGGATTCAGATATCTGCCTGCCCTGCGACGTGGGTTCAGACGAAGATATTCAGGCCGTTTTCAATACCTTAAAAGAACGCTGGGATGGCCTCGACATTCTGATTCACTCGGTGGGTTTTGCCCCGGCAGAAGAGCTGGATGGTGATTATCTCAGCGTGACCAGTCGCGAAGGATTCCGTATTGCACACGACATCAGCGCCTACAGCTTCGTCGCACTGGCAAAAGAAGCCCGCCCTATGATGCAGGGCCGCAACGCTTCTATGCTCACCCTGACCTATCACGGTTCCCAGCAGACGCTACCGAACTACAACGTCATGGGTCTGGCCAAAGCCTCCCTGGAGGCCTCTGTGCGCTATGTCGCCGGCTCTGTCGGTCCGGAGGGTATCCGTGCCAATGCGGTCTCTGCAGGCCCTATCCGTACATTAGCGGCGTCTGGCATCAAGAGCTTCCGCAAGATGCTGAAAAAAAACGCAGACCGCGCCGCCCTCAAGCGCAATATCACCGCGGCCGAAGTCGGCCAGACGGCTGTATTCCTCTGTTCTGACATGGCCTCAGGCATCACCGCTCAGACCATTTATGTGGACGGCGGATTTAACACCTGCGCCATGAGCAGCGAAGAAATGGTCGACTGAAACTGGTCGACTGAAACACAGTTATCAGGCATAAAAAAACGGGGCTTAGCCCCGTTTTTTTTGTCGGTCAAAGCAGCTTATTTACGCTGTTCAATCTCAGTATTGGCTTTCGCCCAGGCCTGATAACTCTGCATATCAGAACGCATGGTCTGACCACGTGCTGCATCAGCCAGTGCCGGATCACCGCTCATATCCGTCCACGACTTACGATCCACAGCCGTCACTTTCAGGGCTGCAAAGCCGGAAGGAATCTCAACCACGGCGGACTCTTCTTCAGGCAGCTGGAACGCTTTGCGCTGTACTGGCAGAGGGGCTTCAATGTCGGTGTTATCACGAATGCTGGTAACCTCGATCCAATCAGCCTCTGCATCACCACTGATAACCGCCTGCATAGCCGTTTCAGCTGCGGCCAGAGCCTGTTCTTTCTTCAGGCGTGCAACGATCTGGTCACGCACTTCGGCCAGTGGCTTAGCTTCTGCTTCGTTGAATTCACTGACCACGAATACAATAGCGCCGTCTTCGGTTTCAACCAGCTCGCTCAGTTCACGGTCGAGTTTCATCTTATCTTCGAAGGCAATACGACGGATGTCGCTGTTCTCAGCAATGCCCTCACCCTGAGCAGCAGTGAAAAATTCTGACTGTTGAACTGGCAGGTTCACGACCTGAGCAACTTCATCAAGGCTGGATGCAGAGAACGCCAGGTTGGCCAGTTCCTGAGCCATCTCAGCGTACTGGTAACCGGCTTTTTCTTCTTTCACGCTGGCAGTGAGCTCGTCACGAACCTCATCCAGTGAAGGTACGTCTGCGGCGACAACACGGTCAGCACGGATCAGGTGAACACCAAATTCAGAGACTACCGGCTGGCTGACCTCACCTTCTTCGAGGGCAAACAGAGCTTCATCAAAGGCCGGATCAAAATCACCGATCTGGACCACACCCAGAGCACCGCCATCAGCGGCTGAGCCCGTATCTTCAGACACGTCCTGAGCAACCGCTGCGAATGACTCGCCGTTTTCGATGCGGGCGCGGGCTTCTTCAGCCAGAGCCAGCGCTTCATCTTCAGAGTGAACATCAGCGGTTTCGAACAGAATATGGCTGACTTCACGCTGCTCGCTCTGCTGAGTTTCGAACACCAGATCCTGGTAGGCCAGGTTGAGGTCTTCTTCACTCACGTCCTGCTGAGCGATAAAGGTATCGTTACCCAGCATGATATAGCTGATACGCGCCTGCTCCGGGTTCTGATAGCGCAGGATGTTGGCCTGATACGCAGCGGCAATGGCTTCTTCTGAGACCTCAACACTGGCTTCATAATCATCGGCCAGGGCGGTGACGTAAGAATAGGTGCGTTCTTCGGACTCCAGCGCTTGCTGGTATTTCAGATCAAACGGAGTCTCGAACCCGGTAAAGGAATACGCGGCCTGGAGCTGGTTCTGCATGATGCTGTTCGCAAGCACAGCACGGTATTCCATAACACCCAGATTGTTCATACGCAGCAGCATGCGGAACTGCTCCGGATCGAACTGACCATTTGACTGAAACGCCGGAGTGGTGGTGATGATTTTGTCGATCATCGCCTGAGAAGCGAACAGGTCCGCCTCCTGAGCCTGCTGCTGGTTCACTTTTTCGTTGATCAGCTGTTCAAGTGCTGACTGACGCAGAAATTTCTCATTGAACAGACTTTCGTCGTAGTTCTCACCAAACTGACGGCGCAGCTCTGACTTCTGAGTAGCAACCCGCTGATCCAGCTCGGCTTTATATATTTCGTAGTCGCCAACCTTGGCCAGCGGCTTTTCACCACCGCCAATAGACACGATGCTCTCAACGCCCCAGAGCGCAAAGACCACAATAATGAAACCAACGATAACCTTAGCAATAGTGCCCTGCGCATTGTTACGCATGGTCTGTAACATGGTGTCTCCTGAAACTTCTGTCAGTCATTTCTTCGGCCAGTTCGGGAATGAAACAGGCCCTATTATTATCAGCAATAAAAAAGCGCATCCGGGATGCGCTTTATTCTGGCGGACCGGACGGGACTCGAACCCGCGACCCCCGGCGTGACAGGCCGGTATTCTAACCAACTGAACTACCGGTCCAAACCTGTCTGTTACTGCTTAAGCAGTAATCAGTTAACCGCATCCTTCAGAGCTTTACCGGCTTTGAAGCCTGGTACTTTAGCGGCTTTAATTTCAATGGCAGCACCCGTCTGTGGGTTACGACCGGTACGAGCTGCACGCTCTTTGATCATGAAGGTACCGAAGCCAACCAGAGCAACCTGATCACCTTCTTTCAGAGCAGTACCAATGCTGTCAATCATAGCATCCAGAGCACGACCAGCGGCCGCTTTTGATAAATCAGCTGACGCTGCAATAGCTTCGATCAGTTCAGATTTGTTCACGTATTTCCCCTTAATTCTTACATCCGTAAAAAGCTTGTATGAATAGCCGTGACGGGACAAATGCCACTGCAGACGCGCAATTCAAAGTGCGATGATTTATACCAACTACCCCAGATACCGTCAAGCAGGCTCAGTGGGTACTGGGACGATCAGCGTCATCTTTTGCGCGCTTCTGGTCATCTTTGTTTATTATTTCACCAACTGTGCCTTCTGGCTGACTTTCCAGTGCAATATCAAGCACCTCATCGATCCACTGAACCGGGATGACCTGAAGGTCAGCTTTGATATTTTCAGGGATGTCACGCAGGTCTTTTTCGTTCTCTTTCGGAATCAGAACCGTCTTGATGCCACCCCGGTGAGCCGCCAGCAGTTTTTCTTTCAGACCACCGATAGCCAGCACTTTACCGCGCAGTGTGATCTCACCGGTCATCGCGACATCGGCACGCACAGGAATGGACGTCATCACAGAAACCAGAGCCGTCACCATACCGATACCGGCACTTGGGCCATCTTTGGGAGTGGCACCTTCAGGCACGTGAATATGCAGATCGTGCTTCTCAAAGTAGTCTTCAGCAATACCCAGTCCAGAAGCACGCGAACGAACCACCGTCAGAGCCGCCTGAATGGATTCCTGCATCACCTCACCCAGCTTACCGGTTTTGATGATACGACCCTTACCGGGCGTTGACGCGCCTTCCAGGGTCAGCAGTTCACCACCGACAGACGTCCAGGCCAGACCAGTGACCTGACCGATCTGATTATCGCTTTCAGCCAGACCGTAGCTGAACTTACGCACACCCAGGTAATCCTGCAGCAGCTCTTCGGTCACTTCACGGCGATCGGTGGTTTTATCCAGCAT
>JBPEXS010000493.1:0-7595 GCA_052031325.1 Thalassolituus sp.
AACCAGTCCCGTGGCGCCAGTTCTTCAAACCAGAATTCAAGAATGTGTTCGGCGTTGACCATAGACTTCCTTTCACTTGTTTCTTCAGGCTGATCTTTAAACGCTTTCCCTTAAAGTCGCCCGAGCAGCTCAGGGTAAGCGGAACTGCAGCTCGACTTCAGCGCCCTTGATGCTTTCTTCCAGTGACATATGGGTGGCTTCTTCATCTTCATCCCAATGCAGTTTGCCCGAAAGATTCATACCCGACTCGGTCTTCTTATAGCGGAACACATCCGGCATACGCTGACTGTTAAAGTCTTTGTTACTGTCATCAGCATCCCAGTTCATATTAGGCAGGCTCAGATCCAGAGTTTTACGCTGTACGGTAGCGGAATCCTGCAATAAGCGGACGTCTTCAAGAGGTTGGTAGGCATCGATGTCCTCCTGATCAGCATCCGCTTCCCCTTCATCAACACCGTCTGTCGTCTGAGACTTATCAGGCGCGCCTGTCATGGGTGTAACTGTCATGGGTGTAACTGTCATGGGTGTAACTGTCACGGGTGTAACTGTCATGGGTGTAACTGTCACGGTTACATCTGTCAGGAGTGCATCCTGTTCAATGGTATCTGGATCGGCCGAGAAAGCGACCTCTGCGTCCGTCGGGTCTTCAGCGTCATCCAATGCCTCCGGGCCCGCCTGAACCTCTGAGACAACGCTGGAAAGAGCCGTTGCACCCTCTTCTGCCCCGGCAGCTGTTGGCCCAGGGACATCCACACCGGAAGACGCCTGATCAGGATCACAGGCGGTCAGAAACGTGACGATGAAGAGCAACAGAGCGCTGCGTTGGAACATATCGGACAACATAAAAAAGCCAGACAGAAAATCAGCCGCGATTGTAACGTCAGCGGCCATAGGATGAGTACCCGATTACCTCTGAATAATTCACAGGTGCTTCTAGGATAATAGATTCGCCCAATCGTTCCGGATCAGCTGGCATTGTCTCTGATCGAATCCAGCCTGCTGAAGCCACCTCCGGGACCAGGCAGTGAAACTGCCCCCTGACTCTGAGCCCCCGAATCGGGGCCTGGAAACCGTGCATACACGACATTTTCAGAGTGGTGACTTGCATACCGGGGATTCAGGCACCTATAATCGTAAATATCTAATTTAGTTTTTTCTAATTATAATGTCTGAGTCTCAGATTTCCCGTCTGCAGCCTCAGCCCCAATGGCTCTCATTGCCCAGGAGTTACGTATGAGTATTGAACGTGCCGTCACCGCGTTTGCCGGTATCATGATTCTGTTATCGGTCGCGCTGACCTATTGGGTACACCCCGGGTTTATCTGGTTCACAGTTTTCATCGGTGCCAACCTGTTTCAGCAATCTTTTACCGGTTTTTGTCCGGCATCAATTGCTTTAGAGAAGGCATTCGGGTTAAAAAGTGAAGTCGAGCTCTATAAAACAACACAGAATTAATGGAATCCATCCGACTCCCTGAACATGATGCGCAGAATGCAGCTGACTTTCTGCGCTCCCTGGCAAACGAACACAGACTTCAGATTCTGTGTCATCTGCTTGAAGGTGAAATGAGCGTTGGCGAACTCAACGCCCTGTTTCCGCTCAGTCAGTCATCACTGTCACAACACCTGTCTGTCCTGCGCAATCAGGGCCTGGTGACCATCCGCAAGTCAGCTCAGACCCGCTACTACTCTATTCAGGACAACGATGTGCTGGGCGTCATCAGCCTTCTGAAGAATAAGTTCTGCTCCTGATTCTGTGGCCTCTCTGCAGGCCCTGCCGCCCCGCTTAACCCGCCTTCGCACTCGTTTTCACAGGCGTAAACGCGTATAGTCGCGGTTTCCGTTTTTACTCCGTTTGACCCATCAGGATTCGTCTGTGATTTCCACCGCCAATATCACCATGCAGTTCGGCGCCAAGCCGCTCTTTGAAAACATTTCCGTTAAATTCGGGGACGGCAACCGTTATGGCCTGATTGGTGCCAACGGTTGTGGCAAATCCACGTTCATGAAGATCATGGATGGTTCGCTGGAGCCGACCTCTGGCAACGTCAGCATCACCCCCGGTGAGCGCCTGGGTAAGCTGCATCAGGATCAGTTCGCGTTTGAGGAGTTCAATGTTCTCGACACTGTGATGATGGGTAACCGCGAACTGTGGGCGGTGAAAGAAGAGAAAGATGCGATCTACGCCAACCTCGAGGCCACCGAAGAAGACTACATGCGTGCCGCTGAGCTGGAAGGTGAATTTGCCGAGATGGACGGGTACACCGCCGAAGCCCGCGCTGGTGAACTGCTGCTGGGTGCGGGTATTGCCACTGAGTTTCATAATGGCCCCATGTCAGAAGTGGCTCCGGGCTGGAAACTGAGGGTGCTGCTGGCCCAGGCGCTGTTCTCTGATCCGGACATTCTGCTGCTCGACGAACCCACCAACAACCTGGATATCCATACCATTCGCTGGCTGGAAGGTATCCTCAATGACATGAAGTGCACCATCATCATCATCTCGCACGACCGTCACTTCCTGAACTCTGTGTGTACCCACATGGCGGACATCGATTACGGCACCATCCGCATTTACCCGGGTAACTACGACGACTTTATGATCGCGTCGACTCAGGCCCGTGAACGCCTGCAGTCAGAAAACGCTAAGAAGAAAGCCCAGATCGCAGAACTGCAGCAGTTTGTGTCGCGCTTCTCAGCCAACGCCTCTAAGGCCAAGCAGGCCACCAGCCGTGCCAAGCAGATTGAAAAGATCAAACTCGATGACATTAAGCCATCCAGTCGTCAGAGTCCTTTCATCCGCTTCAATCAGGAGAAAAAACTGCACCGTCTGGCGCTGGAGATTGAAGGTCTGTCACACCACTACGAAGGTGACCCGGATCTCTTCAAGAACACCAACTTCATGATTGAAGCCGGTGAGAAAATCGCCGTCATCGGTGCCAACGGTGTGGGTAAAACCACCTTCCTCAAGTGTCTGGTGAATGACCTGGAACCAACCGCCGGTACCATCAAGTGGGCTGAAAATGCGGATCTTGGTTACTACGCGCAGGATCACGAATACGAATTCGAGAAAGACCTGATACTGTATGACTGGATGGAGCAGTGGAAAACCGAAGCACACGATGACCAGGCCATTCGCGGCACACTGGGTCGTCTGCTGTTTAACCAGGACGACATCAAGAAAAAAGTGAAGGTCTGTTCTGGTGGTGAAAAAGGCCGCCTGCTGTTCGGAAAGATCATGTTGGGTAACCACAACGTACTCATCATGGATGAACCGACCAACCACATGGATATGGAATCAATCGAGTCTCTGAACCTGGCACTGGAAATGTTTGAAGGCACGCTGATTTTCGTTTCTCACGACCGTGAGTTTGTATCGTCGCTGGCCACGCGCATCCTTGAAATCCGCGACAACCAGATCGTCGACTTCCATGGTTCATATGATGATTACCTGAAATCTCAGGGCGTCGAATAATCCCCTCCGGGCAGCGGATATCGTCTGCTGCCCAGCTCTGAGCTTGCATCCGCAACGGCCTGTTTGCATACTCAGCGTCACTAATCTGTCACAAAACAGCGCCCCATGGATCGGGCGCGTGAGGTCCCGATGAGAAGTCTGCTGTTCACCCTGATCTTAAGTCTGATCCCCCTGTCCTTCCCCTCTCTGTGCTGGGGCCTGACGGATGCTGAAGCCATCAACGTCTCCGGGCGGCAACGTATGCTGTCACAGCGCATGATGAAGAGCTATCTGATGCTGGGTGCGGATGTAAAACCCCTGCAGGCGAAACAGCAGCTCGACGATGCCATTGCCCTGTTTGAATCCCAGTTTCTAGCGCTGCGCCTCTATGCACCAACCAGCGAAATCAACAGAAAGCTGAATGAAGTTGAGGCCATCTGGCTGGCCCACCGGGAACATATTGTCAGCACACCTGACCATGACCAGGTTGCTGAACTGATGAAGGAAAACCTGCAGCTGCTCAAGACCAGCAACGAGGTGGTGCAGTTAATTGAAGCGCACTCGGGTCTGGCCAGTGGTGAGCTGGTGAATATCTCCGGTCGTCAGCGTATGTTGTCGCAGAAAATAGCCAAGACGTACGTTGCCATGTACTGGAAGGTGGATAACCCGGATCTCAGAAGTGAGTTTTTTCAGGCCATTGATCTGTTTGATCAGTCACTCAGTCGCCTGGAGTCCTCGGAGCTGAACACCGCAGAACTGACAACGGCTCTGACAAAGGTCAGAAACCAGTGGAAGTTCTCTCAGTCCGGTTTCCGTCTGCGTGATGATGGCCAGTTTGTGCCTACCATTATCACCATCACCACCGACAACATTCTGCGTCAGATGGATTACATCACCGGGCTCTATGAGTCGGTGATGAGTTCGCAGCAGGGAGCGCTGGCGACAGCTGACTGACCCTGCTGCTCAGCCCCTCAGTAAAGGCTGGATGACACCGCGCTGATTACGCCCAGTGCCAGATCTTCGATGCCGGACGGGTCGATAGCGCCCTCTTCACCGAAGGTCACACCGGTGCGCACGATGACCAGATCATAATCCGGAATCATCATCACGAACTGACCCTGAAAGCCTACGAAAGAATAGGTGGATTCGGGCAGAGAAGGCCATTCCATCTGATCGGTGTTGAGCCAGATCTGATAACCATAGCCAGCATAAGGCGCCGATGGGGTCAGTGATTGATTCACCCAGTCGGATGACAGCACCTGTTGGCCAAACCAGTCCCCACCACGCAGATACAGCAGACCTAAACGGGCCCAGTCACGGGTGCTGAGGTAATGGTAGGCACCGCCCACCGGGTGACCTTCGGTATCGTATTCCAGTACGCTGGTGTGAATACCGAGCGGACGCAGCAGATTCCACTCCATGTAACGGTAATAATCGCCGACACTGCCGCCCTGCAGATCCTGCAGCACCTTGGCCAGCAGGTTACTGCCACCTGTGGTGTAGTTGAAAACGCTGCCCGGCTCATGCGCCAGAGGCTTGGCGATGTAATACGCGGACATGTCGGGTGCGGTATACAGACCGCGGCCCTGATCGGCGTTCTTACCGGTGGAGTCTTCGGTCCACTCGATGCCTGAGTTCATCTGCAGCATGCTGGCGTAGGTCACACTCGCGCGCTCGTCATTCGCCCAGGCCTCAACGGGCAGACGATCCTGTGGGGCAAAATCACCATCGTCGTACATCAGGCCCGCCATGGTGGCGGTGATGGTTTTCGCCATCGACCAGCTCAGTAATGGCGTCTCTTTATCCACACCGTCGGCGTATTCTTCGAAAACCAGTTCGTTGTTATGTACCACTGCTACTGACAGCGTATTGCGGGTTGCTTCTGCCGTATCGGCGAATGCCTCATCCACGGCGTCCTGCAGAGTAGCGTAATCAACGCCTGGCTGTTGGGTATAAATCTCAGCCTCGCCCAGCGGCCAGGGCTGTTGATAATCGGGTTCGACCGGAAAGGTGAACATGGGCTTCTGGAAGTCGAGTGCCCATAAAGCCGTATCGTGCGTCAGAGTGCAGCCCATGTCTTCGCGATAATAGGCCGTCTGCAGGTTTTTGGTACCGAACAGACGATCGCGCACCGTAACCGTCTGAGCGCTGTAATCCACATCGATTTCCCAGATCAGCGGCAGCGGTTTAACCATAGGTGCAATAAAATCGTCACGCAGCTGATCTTCATCCATACCACTGACCCAGAGGCCAGAACACATGTATTTGGCGGCATAACCCGTACCCAGCGGGAGGTCATCAACAATACAGCCGGAGAGTGCGACGGTGGCAACACCGATGGCGAGAGCACGAGGGAGGGCTTCAGTCATACCTACTACCTTTTTATTATTATTTTTGGATAAAAGGTAATGTAACGGAATGTGACTTAAGAGAACAACGTGTAAACAGCCAGTTTGCACCGGGCTGACATTCAACCCGGGATTTGCGTCAGCTTTTTAACAACTGACAGCTCAGTCAGCGCAACTGACACGAAAACTGTCGTCGAGAGCCAGTGGCAGATACAGAGAACTGAGACCCAGAGAATTCATTTCGTCGCAGAATTCACTCAGTGTTTCCGGGTCCTGCAGAGAGTCCGAATACTCGGCATGAAACACAGCCTTGCCCGCTTCGATAAACGGCAGAGTCATTTCGCATTCCTGATATTCCCAGCACTCTTCATTCACGGCGAAATCAAAATACGTCACCAGATCTTCAATCTGATCGAGATCATTTTTCAACCCGACCAGCAGATCAGCGTCGTGCGCCGCTTCTGCGATAAAGCGGTTATAACTGAGCTGGTCGTCGTAGGTCAGGTCAAAGCCCGGGTCGTTCAGGTAGCCGTCCATATTGTCCGGCTCAACCCCGTCACAGCCTTTCGCCGCAGCCACTTGCAGACGTGCGGCCATGATGTCGCGCACGCTGTCGGCGCGGATATCCAGCCAGCGCTCGCCTTCCCAGTCATCCAGATTATTACCCAGTACCGCAGCCGGGAAATCCGCTGCGTCATCGCGCCAGTCTTCATAAGAACCGCCGGAGAAATAACAGATCACCAGCCTGCCCTGCTGCTGCAGTTCGGCGATCTGACTTTCAGAGGTATCAAACAGATCAATATCGTACAGGGCCACGTCGTAGCCGGTATTCAGCGTCCCCTGCAGCTGCCATTGCCAGCTCGTACCTGGGCTGACCACCTGGATGCCTCTGTCTGTACCCACTTCCACATCGGCGTTATCGTTATCGTCTGAACTGCCGCCACAGGCGATCAGAAAAACGCATGGAATAATCAATAAACAGCGGATCAATGACATGCTAACTCCCGGAAATTCATTTCTTCAGTTAAGCACAACCAGTGCTCAGTCAACTTAAAGATCGGCCAGTTTAATTCAGCTCCTGCGGTTCGCACGGTAGACCGCAGCCACCACATTCACCTGATCCTGATGCGCCGCCAGCCAGTCACGCATCGCCAGAGGAAACCGCCGGACGTCCGGCCAGTCGATACCGTACTCCGGTGGCATAAACGTCGGTGCCAGAAACGCACACGCCGCGAGATCAGCACGGGTCAGCTGCTCGCCCACCAGAAACTGACCGTCGGCGTACACCGAGGCGATGTCGTCCAGGTGTTGATTAATGGTCTGCTGAGCGGCGGCGGCCGTGGTCTCATTGATGCGCATCATGCCGCGCATCACCTGAGCAATTTTGAAAAAGAAGATGCGGAAAGCGCCTTTCATGATCCAGGGTTGACCGGCGGTCAGCATAGGGACCGCCAGAGACGGTTCATCAAGCAGGTAATGATAGGCGTACAACCGCGTTGCCGGACCAAGCTGGGTATCGTAGAGGGCTTCCTGCTGACGCGCCTGCGTCGCTAAGACATCGTCGCTGGGGGTCAGTGATGGCTCGGGTTTCAACACATCCAGATAATCAATGATGGCGGCCGAACCCTGAATAATCTTATCGCCGTGTTTCAGCAAGGGCACCGTACTCTGCGCTGCCAGGGCTTTGATTTTTTTAATGTGGGCACCGGGCAATAAATTCACGGTACGGTATTGCAGCCCTTTGTAGTCGAGAGCCCAACGTACTTTTTCGCAAAAATGCGAAACCGGAAACTGATA
>JBPEXS010000494.1:0-1683 GCA_052031325.1 Thalassolituus sp.
GACGACATTGCCATCAGCCTGCCGTCGGCTTCCGTCAGTGGTGCTTTCAGCTTCGATGGCCAGATCCTGCTGATTCCGGGTGAACGCCTGCTGGGTATCTCTGAGCCGGTAGTGTCTCTGGTAGAGCTGGCGGACAGCGTATTGAGCATTGAAGGGGATGCCGGTGAGCGTGCGGGAATGTCGTTGACCGTACTGGATACTGATCGTGATGATCACAAGGAACTGCTGATTGCCTCTCCCTTGGATGGAAACTCCGGGCGCATAGACCGCATCAGCGATGAGGTACTGGCAGAACGGCTGTATCCTGACGTTGGCGAAAACCGTTTCCTGATCGGTCAGTCGCAGTCTGCGAAAGCCACTCAGGTAGTGGACTCTTCTGACAGTCGTTCAGAGTCGCTTGGCAGTCTGATTCTGCCTGCCGGTGATATCAACCGGGATGGCATCGGCGACCTGCTGGTGTGTGATGAGAATACTCAACGGAATGGCCTGGACGCTGTTGGCCGGGCGTACGTAGTGTTTGGCAGTGCTCTGGCTGGCACCAGTACGGACCTGCTTGATCTTGATTCGTTATCCGCCAATGGCGGTGCGGTAATTATCAATGGCGAAGGCCGGCTGTCATCTGAGCGTCTGTGCAGTAACGCTGCCGCCGCAGGCGATGTGAATGGCGATGGCTTTGATGATCTGTTGCTGGTTGCAGCCTCAGCTGACGGGATGAACAGTCGCCCACGCCACGTCTACCTGATCAGTGGCCTGCTGATCAGCGCCGCCGCCGAGCAGCAGAATGACATCAATCTGTTCACCGCAGTTGCGGTCAGCGAAGGGCAGATTCTGCGCTTTGTACCTGAGATGGATGAGGGCACAACCGGGTTGTCCGTGGTTGGTGATCATGATTTTAACGGCGATGGTCTGGTCGATTTTATGATCGGTGATGCAGAAGCCCTGTCAGGCGCAGGAGCGGCTTATCTGGTGTACGGCTCAGAGGTATTCTTTACACCAGTCATAACCGAAGTCGCACTGTCCGATTTTTCTGAACAGGATCTGGGCGTGCTGATTCAGGGGCTACCTGATGCTGACGGGTTTGGCGGATATATCGCCTATGGCGAAGATATCATTGGCGATAAGCGCATGGAGATTCTCTTTATCGCCCGTGAAAATGGTACTGATGACAGCATGATATTGGTGCTGCCTGCCGCTTCACTGCTGGAGCAGACCGAGGTAGCAGCCGCTGATATTGGCGGAGAACTGGGCGGACTGGTGATCCGCGGTATTGCTGACCGCTCCACCTTGGTTCATGCCGTGACCGGTGGCGATGTGGATGATGATCTGCTGCAGGAAGTACTCATTGGCGCACCCATCGCCCGCGATGAACTGGGTCAGGTGTATCTGCTGACCGGAAAGCTGATCCACGACACTATCAGGCAGGCCAATGAGGCAGGTATAGAAGCCGGGCTGGATCTCAGGGCGCTGTTCCCGGAGCTGGCGGACTTCTGAGAAAAAACCATAAAAAAAGCCCGATACCATCTCAGGTAGCGGGCTTCTTTCATCGCGTGAAAAATTACAGAACCGAAATATCCGCAATCCCGATAAACAGACCCTGCAGCTGCTTCAGCAGCGCCAGACGGTTGTTTTTCAGGGCTTCGTCATCGGCCATCACCATCACCTTGTCGAAGAAGGCATCGACGG
>JBPEXS010000495.1:0-1378 GCA_052031325.1 Thalassolituus sp.
GCTTCTACAGCAATACCGAACTGGACGACGTCGAAACCCGCATCAACCTGATGAGCGCCAGCGTCGATCAGCTGGAGGACCTGGACGATGCCTTTATGCAGCTGGCCATCGCCCTGTTCGAGACCGACATGGCCTTCGAGAACACAGAGAAAGCTCTGCAGGGTGAGAGCGCGGCGGCCCGTCCTGACTACATGGAAGCCATCATCAGCTGGCAGAAAGAACAGGGTAACGTGACCTACCCGGATGCCAATTCAACGCTGCGCATTACCTATGGTCATGTAGTCGGTGGCTCCCCGCAGGACGGCATGGCCTATCTGCCGTTCACCACGCTGGAAGGTATTACCGCCAAAGATACAGGGATTGAGCCATTCAACTCCCCTCAACGCCAGCTGGATCTGATTGAAGAGAAAGATTACGGCAAATACAAAATGAAGAGCCTGAAGTCGGTGCCAGTGAATTATCTGTCTGATCTGGACATCACCGGTGGTAACTCCGGGTCTGCCACGCTCAACGCCAAAGGCGAGCTGGTCGGGCTGGTGTTTGACGGCACGCTGGAAAGCGTGAACTCCGACTGGCTGTTTGACCCCCGTACCGTCCGCGCTATTCACGTCGACAGCCGCTACATGCTGTGGGTGATGGAGAAAGTGGACAACGCACAGCACATCATTGATGAGATGAACGTACTGTACTGAAAACTGCAGCACCCTGCCGGATGAAACACAGGGACGTGTGAACTCCACCGGGTGCTTTTAAGATTGACGATTCCTTCATGGTCTTGGGTGCAGAAATGCACCCCTTTTTGCTCAGACCCAATGTTTTAAAAATTCCTTTTTATTCTTCCTTCCCCTTAAGTTCAGAGCTCAGCTTTTATTTATTAACCTTCGAAGCTTTCCATTTCTTCGGTTAATTCCATCCACACCATTTCCTGCGTTTCGAGATCCGATTTCAATTCCCCCTGCCGTTTAATCAAGGCATTAAGTTCGTCTTTTCTGGATTCATCGTACAGGCCGGTATCTGACATGGCTTCTTCAATTTCAGACAGTTCTTTCTGAAGTTTTTCCATGGCTTTTTCGGCCGCCGTTAACTGTTTTTTTAACGGCGCTAACTTCTGACGTCGCTCAGCCTCAAGGCGTTTCTGTTCTTTCCGATCAACGGTTTTTTTCTCAGGTTCAGCAGTCGTATTTTCTGCAGAAGGTGCACTGTCTTTTTTCTGCAGGTATTGATGATAATCATCAAGGTCACCATCAAACGCCGAGACTTTACCCTCATCCACCAGCCAGTATTCATCGACGGTGGATTTCAGCAGATGGCGGTCGTGGCTGACGATTAAAATCGCACCGGGGAAATTCTGCAGCGCCATGGCCAGGGCTTCGCGCAT
>JBPEXS010000496.1:0-2118 GCA_052031325.1 Thalassolituus sp.
AAAGAATGTGACATTTAAAAAGAGCACCTTCGAGAGCATCCGCAGCAAAGACACCCTGCTGCTGCACCCCTACGAATCCTTCACCCCAGTGGTCGATCTGCTGCGTGAAGCCGCAAAAGACCCCGGCGTACGTGCCATTAAGCAGACGCTGTACCGTACTGGTGCCAAATCCGAAATAGTAAATGCTCTGGTAGAAGCCGCCCGCAACAGCAAAGAAGTCACCGTGGTGATTGAGCTGCGCGCGCGTTTTGACGAAGAAGAAAACCTGTATCTGGCCAACCGCCTGCAGGAGGCGGGTGCCGTCGTGACCTATGGCGTTGTGGGTTATAAAACCCACGCCAAAATGATGCTGATCGTGCGCAAGGAAGGCAATCAGTACCGCCGTTATGTGCACCTGGGTACCGGTAACTATCACGCCGGTAACGCCCGCGCCTACACCGACTACAGCTTCCTTACCTGTGACGATTCCATTGGCGAAGACGTGCACATGGTATTCCAGCAATTGACCGGCATGGGGGCTGCGCTGCGCATCAAGAAGCTGTTCCATGCGCCCTTTACTCTGCACAAGCGTCTGATTCAGATGGTCGACCGCGAGCGTGAAAACGCCAAAGCCGGTAAGCCAGCGCTGATCCGTATGAAAGCCAATGGCCTGACCGAGCCGAAGCTGATCCGTGCTCTGTACAAAGCGTCTCAGGCCGGTGTGAAGGTTGAGCTGATTATCCGCGGCATGTGCTGCCTGCGTCCCGGTATTCCCGGCGTGTCAGAAAACATCGAAGTGCGTTCTATTATCGGCCGCTTCCTTGAGCATTCGCGGGTCTACTATTTCCTCAATGACGGTAACGATGAGATCTATGCTGGCAGTGCCGACCTGATGGAACGTAACCTGCTGAACCGGGTAGAAACGGCTTTCCCGATTGAAAACACCAAACTGAAAGAACGCATGAAAGCCGAGCTGGAAATCTTTATGCGCGACAACGCTCAGTCCTGGGTACTGCAGACCGATGGCAGCTATGTGCGGGTTCAGGCTGGCGCGGATGACGAAGTCGTTTCTGCCCAGCAATGGCTGCTGGAAAACCTCGCCGCCAGTACCTCAGTGACCTCGATCCGCTGAGCTGCATCAGCGCCGGGTTTATCTGGGGATTGTCCTGACAACCCAGGTCAGGACAACACCAGCGGCAGGCCACTTCCGGTCTGCAGGCTGGCTTCCTCTTCCAGATCGCGCGTGGTCATTGGGTGACCTTCCTTCCAGCCCTCCGGCATAGCCACATGCAGAGATTCCGATTCAACAGACAGCTGCGGAACAGGCACTTCAAACGCTTCGCGGCTGTGATTCAGCACAATCGCCAGGCGTAGCAGTCGGATCATCCACAGGGCTTTGGTCTGCAGTCGCTTAGGCAGCTGGCCAAGTTCATCCTTGTGAATTTTACGGCGGTGATTACGCACCAGAATCGACAGCAACAGCTGGCCCTGACGGGTAAAGCCGAGCATATCGGAGTGCTGCAACAGATAGGCACCGTGCTTGTGAAAACCACTGTGCGAGATGGACAGGCCAACCTCATAAAGACGTGCTGCCCAGACAATCCAGTCCAGATCTTTGGCCGCCAGCGGGATATCCGGCTGAATCTGGCTGAACAGCGACCGTGCGGTAGTCTCTACGCGCTGGCCCTGCTGCTGATCAACGTAAAAACGTTCCTGCATGGATTGAATGGTGCGGCTGCGCACGTCTTCGTGACTGGAGCGACCCACCAGATCCCAGAGAGCCCCTTCACGCAGAGCGCCATCTGAGTAGTGCATGTGTTTGATCTTAAACACGCGGAAAATCGCCGTCAGGATGGCCACACCACCGATAAACACCTGGCGCCGGTCAGGCTTTACACCCTGAATATTCAGATCGTCCAGAGTTTCATAACCGAGACAGTCTTCGGCGATGCGTGACAGGCCATCCGGGGTAATGCCTTCATCACCATACCCGTTTAGGATGATCGCCTGCTCAACTGCACGGATGGTCCCGGATGAGCCGATTTCATCACTCCAGCCCAGCAATTTATACTGCGCCTGAATGTTCATCAGCTCCTGTTCGGCTGCTGTCACCGCATTATTGAAGTTCTTTTTCGTGAT
>JBPEXS010000497.1:0-1625 GCA_052031325.1 Thalassolituus sp.
GGATCATGCTTACGGAACCAGGCGTGTACCTGATCACTGTGCTGCCAGAACAGGGGATCTGTGCGGCGCACGGCAAACCGATCGGCCAACGCTTTGTAATCGTCTTTTGATTCCAGTGAGGCGACCGATTCAACAAAACGCTGTGCACGGAAACTGGAGAAGCGGAAAAACGCACCTGGGTAAGTACCGATCAGGCCGGGTACCAGAGTCAGGTAATCTTCTTCCGGCAGGCGATTTTCTTCTTCGTACAATAGCCCGGTGAGATTGCTGTGTGCACTGACCCGCATCAGGGTGAACATCTGCTGCCCCCCGTTCAGATCTTCAATCATGATGAAAGAAAGCTCTGGCATGTGCGTTGCCGTTTCACCGCTCACATCATTTAACGGGCCGAGCACCGACAACATGGCCGGAGCCAGACTCTGAGCCAGACTGTATTTTTCCGGCAGGGCGCTGGCGAGTTTGGCCTCAAGCAGTGAATAAAGCTCGTTCTGTGGATCATCCGTCATATAGTCAATGCCGGGCTCAATGGTTACGCCGTCTTCATTGTTCACCAGATACTCTTCCACTTCATCGGTCGCATCCCGGTACCAGTACTCCGCGATTTTCACCCGCTCATCGTGCGGCAGCAGGGTCAGGAAATTCTGCTCACCTTCCATGCGCAGGAAATCCATGTAAAGCCGCGTCATCAGCTGGTGGCCGACGTTGCCGTACACGTCAAATTCAGCAACCAGCAGATAGTGAATTCGCTCAAGCAGGGAATAATCGACCAGCCAGGCAGTCTTAGGGCGTTGGCCAACCAGGCCCTGTACCACGCTGGAGCTGTCGAAATGACGCATGATGGTCAGGCTGGCATTGGGGTTATGGCCATCACCATTCCAGATCATATCCAGCCCCAGGCTGTCTTCCATCTTGCTCAGCGCCTGATTCTTGGCCTTTAAATATTTCTGGTGCTGGCCGGAATAGCGCATCCAGTTGGCCAAGACGCTGGCATTGCTCTGAGCTTCACCTGGAAGTTGCATATTCTGACTCTGGGCCATCAGAAACTCTTCATAACCGGGGCGGTCAAGCCAGTCCGGGTCGACAAAAAATGCCCAGAACTGATCGGCAATCACATTCAGCGCAACCTGGCCACGGCAGACCGGGCCCTTAATAAAGCCACGGATAATGTACTCGGCCTCATGCAGCATAAAGCGGTATCGGGCTGTCACCGGGAGCTGCTGAAAGGCAATAAACGGATTTGAGGCAACTTCGTTAGCGTAACCGGGCAGGCTCACAACCTCGTAGTCATCCGTGTTAAACAGCCCCTGCATCCATGTCATGCGTTCTTCATTCAGGCGGTAGGGCATATGGGTCTTGGCGACCTTGGTTTCTGTATCGGCCTGCAGGCGGTAATAAATACGTTCTGTACCTGGGCGTTCTGACGCAGGGTCATCGTAAGGACGTCGTGTGGCGACCACATCAATGGGTTCACCGGGTGGGGTATAAGAGCGAACCATTTTGAAATACTGCGAAGGAGGCGTTGCCGGCGCATTTTCTTCAAACAATGGCAGGTCAGAAAAATAGAGACTGGCAAGAAACAGATGCTCGAACATGTAGCGACTGGCCAGTTGCTGTTTCAGGCTGTC
>JBPEXS010000498.1:0-1051 GCA_052031325.1 Thalassolituus sp.
ACCTGATCACTCCGTTCCTGGGTCTGGAAAAAGACAACCTGGCACGTGAACCGAACCTGGAAAAACTGGCCAGCCTGAAGCCTGCGTTCGACAAGAAGTCTGGCAAAGGTACTCTGACTGCCGGTAACTCGTCTGCGCTGACTGACGGTGCTTCTGTTGTTCTGCTGGCGACTGAAGAGTGGGCCAAAGAGCGTGGTCTGCCAGTTCTGGCTTACCTGAGCTTCTACGAAACCGCCGCTGTCGACTTCTTCGGTAAAGACGGTAACCGTGAAAAAGAAGGTCTGCTGATGGCACCTGCTTACGCAGTACCACGCATGCTGAAGCGCGCTGGTATCACTCTGCAGGACTTCGATTTCTATGAAATTCACGAAGCCTTCGCCGGCGTTGTTGCCGCTACCCTGAAAGCCTGGGAAGACGAGAAGTTCTGTAAAGAGCGTGTGGGTCTGGACGGCGCTCTGGGCAGCATCGACCGCAGCAAACTGAACATCAACGGTTCTTCTATTGCGACTGGTCACCCATTCGCAGCGACTGGTGGTCGTGTTGTGGGTACTCTGGCTAAGATGATCAGCGAGAAAGGTTCAGGCCGTGGTCTGATCTCTATCTGTGCTGCGGGTGGTCAGGGTGTTGTAGCCATCCTCGAGAAGTAAGACTCCGAAGCTGCTGCGCTCACTCAGGCGGTGTTAAAGGTTCTTTCGAAATGCTCATGTACCTTATGTACATTGCGCTTTCTCAAAAACCTTTGCCTTGCCTGAGTATCGCTCGCGACGCTTCGTATTCTACAAAAGAAAGCTTTTCGAGCAGTTTGCTCGGGAGGCTTCTGAGCCAGTGATTTTTCACCGGTTCAGACAAACAGAAAACCCCGCATGAGCGGGGTTTTCTGTTTCTGTGGCTCTGTTAACTCAGGGCCGGGTGCTCATATCGCGCTGATAAATCTTTCTGGAGCTTCCAGGTGCCTATCAACATCCCATTATCGGCGTTATGCTCTGTACTGACGTCACTCTCAAAATTATCCATGAAACAGGAACCCTGATGACCGAACTTGCTGACCGTA
>JBPEXS010000499.1:0-4577 GCA_052031325.1 Thalassolituus sp.
AGTGTACCGGCCATCAGATGAATCCAGGTGCTGGCATTATCACGACGCACCAGCCGCAGGTCGAGCGAGATACTTTCCTGCTCGAACACCATGCGGTTCCAGGCTTCCTGAACCATCACCATGTCACCGGGATGAATCATTTCAAACCAGTCGTGCAGTGTCGGGCTTTCACGCGTGAGCCGATGAATATCGCGCCAGCGTTGATTCACATATTGCAGTTGCTGTTGAGGGTCGACCTGAAAAATACCCACCGGCGACAGTGCGGTGAGTTTACGGAAGCGCTCTTCTGACGTTTTCAGCGAGTGGTTTTCTTCTTCAATCGTACCCAGCAGGCTGTTAAACAGGTCGACCAGTTTACCCAGCTCATCACTGCTCTCTTTGGTGGCGCGGATCGAGTAATTTTTATTACCAACAATTTCTGTAAGGGTTTCGCTCAGTTCTTTCATTGGTCGGGCGACAATGCCACGGAAACGGTTGGCCAGGGCAATGGCAATCACCAGCGCAATTAATGTGACGGCGATAGAAAACAGAATAAATCGTTTAATGAACTCACGTTGATTAAAGTAACTGCCTTCAATGAAGAGTGAGCCAGCGGGTTTGCCTTGAAGAAATACCGGATAAATCAGACCAAGGTCGAAATGACCCGCAGCATGCAGGTCGGGCAGGAATTCTTTACAGGCAGGATCGTTTTCCAGATTGCGCTGATACAGGCTGACGAGAGAACGGTTTTCATCATAAAAACAGGCGCGGACAATGGAAGGGTCCGTGCGCAGCACCGACAGACTGTTGTTAAACTTCTGTTCCACTGAAACGCCATTCGACTGATCGGCTTGCTCCAGTGCTACCTGCGCAAGAATACCAAGGCGCTTTTTTTCATCACTGGCGGTGATGATCATTTCCATAGAAATGTGCGCGACACTCATTAAGAGTAACGTCAGGCCACTGATTAACACCGAAATCAGAATCAGTTTCTGCCGCAATGAACGAGCACGGAAAAGCATCATGGAAAATACCGGCTCCCTGTTTCTGGACGCAGCTGCATATTTTTATTAAATGGCCTGTAATGCGTTAATAAACCGGCCTCACAGACGACTCACGAAAAGGGGATATGGAGATACCCGGTAAATCTGGTCAGTAAGGTGAACCTTAAGCATAAACCATGATCCGGAAGCTTTGAAATAAAAGCTAACAAGGAAGAGGCACCGGCTTGCCCAGTGCCTTTTTTCTGACGCTTATTGGTCAGTTTGTGTCAGAGAAGACCTTAGTCAGCCACGGTTGGCATTTCAGGGGCTTCGATCGGCGCAGTTCGCAGCTCGGTCAGCAGATCCTGAATGCTTTTATTCTGCAGCTGATCGGTGAACTGAGTACGGTAGGTCTTTACCATGCTCAGGCCGGCGATGATGGCATCGTAAATCAACCAGTCTCCGTCGTCGTTTTTGTACAGACGAAAATCCACGGGTACGGTCTGTCCGCCTGACTGAGTGAACTGGCCTTTGACAATGGCGCGGTCGCCTTCCGGGCTGAAACGGGTATCGTTGAAGGTCAGCTCCTGGCCGTCATAGGCTTTAAAGGCACCACTGTAGGTGTTCAGCTGACGCTCACGGAACACTTTGATGAATTCAGTACGCTCTTCGGGCGTGGCGATGCGCCAGTATTTGCCCAGAGCACCCATGGCAATTTTTTCCTGGTCAATCGCTGGCAGGATGTATTCGGTCACCAGTTCACGGAACATTTCCGGGGTGCGCTGTGCTGGCTTGGTTTTCTCCAATGCGATGATGATATTGGTCGTCGCGTCAGTCACAACCTGTTTCGGGTCCGATGATGCAGAGGCCGTGAGGCTGGCAAAGACCAGCAACAGTGAAGCCAAAAATCCGGTGAAACGCTGAAGGGGGTGCATGGGTATCGCCTTTTCCATTTTTAATCAGTATGAGCCAGATCAGTATGTCCCAGATTCGTGGCTCTGGGCAGGTCTTCAGATCTGAATGTGTGTTCCATGGGTGCAACAATCGCAGGTCGCCAGCAAAGCGGTGAGTTTTTCATGGAACAGTTGTAGGGTCTGCTCTCTTTCAGTTATAGCTCACAAAGCTATCATCACCGGAAAAACCTCTGCTGAACAAGGCCTCTCTCAGGTCACAATTCTGAGAGTCGACTTCGAGTGTAAGGGATTCACCGTCGGCCCAACGCTGCAGGAAATGAATGAGCTGGTGCATCACACCGCGGCGTTGAGTGATGGCGCGGACCCCAGGTGCACTGAGTAAGACAGTATCCTGTGATGAGCGTTCAGCCAGTAAGGCACCGATGATGCGGTCATTAAAGCGGGCACCAATGACCCAGCGATCGTCGTTGATCCAATCCCGCAGGCTGATCTGATCGGATGTGACCAGTCCGTGCGGTGCGGTTTCGTTGATGATTTTGTCCAGATCCTGCCAGTCGGCAGCGGTTGGAGCAGTCAGATGTTCAAGTTTGACAGGCACTGAGGGTTCCCCGGGGTCTGTTGGTGTTCTTTAACGCGGTTGCGGCATACTTTCCCGCAGCGCTTTGCTTTATAATGCTTTCCCTTTGATTTTGCGATACCTCGGAGCTAATCCATGGGAGAGTCCATGACCCGTACCGCGTCTGTTGAGCGCAATACGCTGGAAACACAGATCCGCGTAGCCATCAATCTGGATGGCACGGGCAAAGCCAGTTTTGATACCGGCATGCCGTTTCTTGAGCACATGATGGATCAGATTGCCCGTCATGGCCTGATCGACCTCGATATCACCTGCAAAGGCGATAACCACATCGACGATCATCACAGCGCAGAAGACATTGGCATCACCCTGGGTATGGCCTTCGCGGAAGCCATCGGCGATAAGAAAGGCATCGTCCGTTACGGCCACTCTTATGTGCCGCTGGACGAGGCGCTGTCACGCGTAGTGATCGACTTTTCCGGCCGCCCGGGTCTGGACATGAAGGTGGATTTCACCCGCGCCAGCATCGGTCGTTTTGATACTCAGCTGTTCTGGGAGTTCTTTCAGGGCTTCGTGAACCACGCCAAAGTGACCCTGCACATCGACAACCTCAAAGGTTTCAACGCCCACCATCAGGCCGAGACCATCTTTAAAGCCTTTGGCCGTGCCCTGCGCATGGCGGTAGAGCAGGACCCGCGGATGGCCGGTGTTACACCGTCCACCAAGGGTAGCCTGTAACTGGCAGAAGGGGAGTCAACGTGAGCGTCAGCAGTAAAGTCTGTGCCGTGATTGATTACGGCATGGGCAACCTTCACTCCGCCCATGGGGCCCTGCAGGCTGTGGCACCTGAAACTCAGGTCATCGTCACCGGTGACCCTGAGATTATCCGTAAGGCCGACCATGTAGTGCTGCCCGGTGTTGGTGCTATCCGCGACTGCATGGCTGAAATCATCCGTCAGGAAGTGGATGAGGTGGTTCGTGAAGTGCGCCGCACCAAGCCCTTATTGGGCATCTGCATCGGTATGCAGGCCATGATGAGCCGCAGCGAAGAGAACGGTGGTGTCGACTGTATGGACCTGTTCCCTGGCCAGGTGAAGTTCTTCGGCCAGGACCTGGAAGAGAATGGCGAACGCCTGAAAGTGCCGCATATGGGCTGGAACACGGTCAGCCAGCTGGCCCACCCACTGTGGCAGGGCATACCGGACCAGAGCCGTTTTTACTTCGTGCACTCGTATTATGTACAGGCTGAAAAGCCGGAACAGGTGAAAGGCCTCGGCCACTACGGTGTCGAGTTCGCCGCAGCTGTGGGCGAAGACAATGTCTTTGCAGTGCAGTTTCACCCGGAAAAAAGCCACAACGCCGGTCTGGCATTACTGAAGAATTTTCTGCATTGGGATGGTCAGGCGTAAGCCGCATACCCAACCCGCTGCAACTTAAGAATAAGGTTTGAATTTATTATGCTCGTAATCCCTGCAATTGATCTCAAAGATGGCCAGTGCGTACGTCTGCGTCAGGGCCGTATGGATGACTCCACCGTGTTCGGTGATGACCCGGTTTCCATGGCGAAACGCTGGGTGGATGCCGGTTGTCGTCGCCTGCATCTGGTGGATCTGAACGGTGCTTTTGCCGGTGAGCCGGTCAATGGTGATGCCGTAACCGCCATTGCCAAAGCTTTCCCTGAGCTGCCGATTCAGATCGGTGGTGGTATCCGCTCACTGGAAACCATCGAGCACTACATCAAGGCTGGTGTGAACTACGTCATCATTGGTACCAAAGCCGTGAAAGAACCGGCTTTCGTGAAAGAAGCCTGTGATGCTTTTCCGGGTCATGTGATTGTCGGGCTGGATGCACAGGACGGTTATGTCGCGACCGACGGATGGGCTGAGGTCTCCAAAGTGAAAGCGGTGGATCTGGCTAAACAGTTCCGTAACGACGGGGTGTCTTCCATTGTGTACACCGACATCGCCCGTGACGGCATGATGCAGGGTGTGAACGTCGAAGCGACTCTGAACCTGGCGGTTGAAGGCGGCATTCCAGTCATCGCTTCTGGCGGTGTGACCAACATCGAAGACATCCGCGCACTCTCTAAAGTCGCCGGTCAGGGCATTCTTGGTGCCATCACCG
>JBPEXS010000005.1:0-1233 GCA_052031325.1 Thalassolituus sp.
AGCGCCCGATGAAGCGTGTCTCTGATCCTCTGGGTCAGATGGGTGCGGAGGTCTCTACCGCAGAAGGTGGTCGTCCACCGCTGAAGGTTAAAGGTGGCAGCGCCCTGAAGGGTATCCATTACGATCTGCCGATGGCCAGTGCTCAGGTAAAGAGCTGCGTTCTGCTGGCGGGTCTGTACGCTGAGGGCGAAACGTCAGTTACTGAGCCGGCACCAACCCGCGATCATACTGAGCGTATGCTGAAAGGCTTTGGCTATGACGTGCAGGTGGATGGCAGCACAGTGACGCTGAAATCCGGCGGTACGCTGAGCGCGACCGAAATTGATGTGCCTGCGGATATTTCTTCTGCAGCTTTCTTTATGGTGGCGGCGAGCATTATGCCGGGTTCCGACATTACCCTTGAGCACGTCGGCATTAACCCGACCCGTGTCGGTGTGATCAATATCCTGCGGGCGATGGGCGGTAATCTGGAGCTGCTGAATGAACGTGAAGTCGGCGGCGAGCCGGTGGCGGATATCCGCATCCGCAGTGCTCAGCTGAAAGGCATTCATATTCCGGAAGATCAGGTGCCGCTGGCGATTGATGAGTTCCCTTCCATCTTTATTGCGGCCAGCTGTGCCGAAGGTGAAACCGTACTGACCGGTGCTGAAGAGCTGCGTGTCAAAGAGAGCGATCGTATTCAGGCCATGGTGGATGGTCTGGTGACTCTGGGTGTTGATGCTAAAGGCACCGAAGATGGTGCTGTGATTCAGGGCTTTGGAGCCGAAGGTTCTTTTGGTGGTGGTGAGATCGATAGCTGCCACGATCACCGTATTGCCATGAGCTTTGCTATGGCTTCTCTGCGCAGCAACAGCACCATTGTGATTCGTGAGTGCGATAACGTCGCTACGTCTTTCCCTGGCTTTGTTGACCTGGCGTGTCGTGCGGGTGTTGCCCTGCAGGCATCCGAGACGGAGGCCTGATCATGAGTCAGACTCCGGTGATTACCGTTGATGGGCCATCGGGCTCCGGTAAGGGCACTATCTGCGCCATGCTGGCTAAAGAGCTCGGCTGGCATCTGCTCGACAGTGGTGCTCTGTACCGTATTACCGGTCTTGCGGCGTCCCGCCGTGGGCTCGAACTGAATGATGAATCAGCCGTTGCGGCCGTGGCGGCCAATCTGGATGTTGAATTTATACCGGGCGAGCAGGGCGTCAGTGTGGTGCTGGAAGGTGATGACGTTTCCCGCACCAT
>JBPEXS010000050.1:0-14137 GCA_052031325.1 Thalassolituus sp.
TTGTTCACTTTACCGTTATAGATGTTCCACAGTTCAGGACGCTGGCTCTTAGGGTCCCAGCGGTGCTTGCTGTCACGGAAAGAGTACACACGTTCTTTCGCACGTGACTTTTCTTCGTCACGACGTGCGCCACCAAAAGCGGCATCGAACTTGTACTTGTCCAGAGCCTGTTTCAGGGCCTGGGTTTTCATGATGTCAGTGTGCTTGGATGAACCGTGAGTAAATGGACCGATTCCCTGCTCAACACCTTCCTGGTTGGTGTGGACGATCAGGTCCATACCGACTTCTTTCGCCATCTTGTCACGGAAGGCGATCATTTCCTTGAACTTCCACGTGGTGTCCACGTGCATCAGCGGGAATGGGGGGGAACCAGGGTAGAAGGCCTTACGCGCCAGGTGAAGCATCACCGCGGAGTCCTTACCGATGGAGTACATCATCACAGGGTTATCAAATTCAGCAGCAACTTCGCGGATGATATGGATACTCTCCGCCTCCAGTTGCTTGAGGTGGGTCAGGTTGTAGTCAGTCATGTTGGCCTGGTTCTCCCGTTAGTGTAAGAGTAAAGTTTGAGGCTGAAAGGAATATAGCAAGGTGCATCTGACATAAAAAGGGATTTCTCGAAATGCCCTGTGATATCAACAGGTTGCTGATGCAGCTTGATATATGCCTCCGTTTCGGGGGAGTGGAAGGGGCAAAACTGTCGGAACCGTCAGTTCAGGATTGTGGTGCGGGCTCCCCGACAGGAGTGGGGGCTCATAAACTGGTAACATGGGGCTCGGTACAGTTTTGGTAAACAGCATATTGCCATGGTAAAAGAAAATTCTTGCAAGATTAATACACCGGACGCAGTCCTTGAGGCCAAAGTATGCAATTGCGACAGTATGGCCGGGATGGTCATGTGTCACCCGCACCCACTTTTCGCCGGAACCATGGACAATAAAGTCGTCACGACGGCAGTTCGTTCAGCACGGGATCTTGGTTTCAATACCCTGCGTTTTAACTTTCGGGGCGTTGGTAACAGTACCGGCAGCCATGATAGCGGGCAGGGTGAGCAGGACGATGTACTTGCTGCGCTGCACTATGCAAAAGAGGAGCTCGGATGGCAAACCATCATTCTGTGTGGGTTCTCTTTTGGGGCTGGAATGGCCTGTTTAGCCACATGTCGTGAGCCAGAGTTGGTTGACCAGCTGATTCTGATTGCGCCCCCGGTTCATCATTTTGATGCGCCGTCTGCTCTGCCGGAAAGCGTTCCGGTGAGAGTATGCATGGGTGACGCGGATGAAGTCGTGCCCTTTGATGAAGTCGCAGACTGGGTGAATTTTGTTCAGCCAACACCCCAGTGGCAGGTCTTTCCCGAAGCCGGACATTTCTTTCATGGTCGTCTGACGGAGCTCAAGGCGGATCTGCAGCAGACTCTTAAACCCTATATCGCCTGATTGGTCCACGAAAGGACCTGACTGACCCGTAATCCATGGTGGTCTGATTGAAATCTGAGCAGGCCTTGGGTACATTTCGCGCTCGGGAATGGTCAGGTCGTTGTGAGCCAGTCTCTGATAATGGCCTGCGTCAAGACCTGTCTCCCATCGTATCTGACACAACTGTAATGAATCAGAAGCCCTGGCTCACCTGCCGGGGTGATCGTCTTTCTGGAGTATAAAGTGACAACACCCTGGGAACTCTACCAAGCCGACCTGCAACGTCCGGACTTCTCGTATGACGAAGCACAGGAAATGGCTGTAAAGCATCTGCAACGTCTGTTTGATGATCTGGTTGCTGTAGAGAACGCACGTCAGTCACAGGGCGCTCTGAGCAAGTTTGCGGCGCGATTAAGCCGCAAGAAAACCGAGCCGCAAAAAGGTATTTATTTCTGGGGTGGAGTTGGCCGCGGTAAAACCTACCTGGTCGATACCTTTTATGATGCGCTGCCGTTTGAGCGTAAAATGCGTACGCACTTTCACCGTTTTATGCAGCGTGTGCATAACGATCTGACGAAGCTGTCCGGTGAAAAAAACCCGCTGACCATCGTTGCCGATCAGATTGCCAACGAGGCGGTGGTGATCTGCTTCGACGAGTTCTTTGTCTCGGATATTGGTGATGCCATGATCCTGGGTGGTCTTATGCAGGAATTGTTTGACCGCGGCATTACTCTGGTTGCAACGTCGAACATCGTTCCGGATGGCTTGTATCGCGATGGTCTGCAGCGGGACCGTTTTATTCCAGCCATCAAGCTGCTGAATCGATTTACCGAAGTCGTTAACGTCGACAGTGGTGTGGATTATCGTCTGCGTACTCTTGAGCAGGCTGAACTGTATCACTTCCCGCTGTCCACTGATGCGGATGTCGCCATGGATGATGCGTTTAAGCAACTGATCGCAGACCCCCGCCATGTTGCGCTGAATCATCCGGTGGAAATTCTGGGTCGTAATATTTATGCCAAAGCCATCTGTGACGATATTGGCTGGTTTAATTTTAAAGACCTGTGTGATGGCCCACGTTCTCAGAACGATTACATCGAATTGGGTAAATTATTCCACGCAGTACTGATTTCTGGTGTGCCGCAGATGGGCTTGAAAAACGACGACCTTGCGCGTCGTTTTATTAACCTGGTGGATGAATTTTACGACCGCGGCGTGAAGGTGATTATGTCCGCTGAGGTGGCAATTCCGGATATTTATACGCAGGGTAAACTGGAGTTTGAATTCCAGCGTACCACATCGCGTATGCTGGAAATGCAGTCAAAAGATTATCTGGTGCGCGAGCACAGAGCGGAATAAACCGTTTTTCAGGACCAAAAAAGCCCGGAATTTTCCGGGCTTTTTTATGCGCTGATTTTGATCAGCTGTTGTCTTCTTCAACGGCTTCATAAAGACGGTCCAGTACATCCGGCATGGCCGCGACTACGCGGTTCCAGCTTGGAATAAATGGCGTCTCCATTGGGTTGCGCAGGAAATACTCACCGGCTTGCATAATATTCTGTGCAAACAGCTCAACCGCTTTTTCTTCAGCGTGACGATCCAGAGTCAGGCCATTCATACGAGCATCGCTGGAATAGGTTTCGATAAAGTCGAGGGCAATACGGAAGTAGGTCGCTTTAATGGTACGGAAGGTTTCACTGTTGAACACCTGACCCTGCGTGGCGAGTTTACGGAAAATCGCCTTACAGATATCCATACTCATTTTTGACAGGCCTTTTTCGGCATCTTCTGGCGACAACGGCTGATGTTTATGGTCGTAAATATCCGCGATATCCACCTGACACAGACGGTTGGTTGAGAAGTTGCGCTTCATTTCAGACAGCACGCCAATTTCCAGGCCCCAGTCGCTCGGAATACGGATGTCGTTCAGCGCGTCAGCACGCATGGCGAATTCGCCAGACAGCGGGTAGCGGAAACTGTCGAGATATTCGAGAAAATCGATCGGCCCACAGACTTTTTTCAGGGTACGCAGCAAGGGGGTTACCAGCAGGCGGCTGACGCGACCATTCAGTTTCTGGTCGGCAATGCGCGTGTAATAACCTTTGGCAAACACATAGTTAAAGGTCGGGTTGGCAACCGGGTACATCAGGCGCGCCAGCAGAGAGCGGTCATAGGTACGGATATCGCAATCGTGCAGCCCCACAGCGCCAGCGCGGCCAGAGGCGAGCACATAACCATAGCAGTACCAGACATTACGACCTTTACCCATTTCTTCCGGCGCCAGGCCTTCTGCCTGGAGCATTTCGTCAAGTTTTTTCAGGCGAGGGCCATCATTCCAGAGAATACGATGGTGTTGAGGCAGGCGTGAGAAAAATTCTCTGGCATGGGCAAACTCGGCTTCATCGGCACGGTCCAGTCCGATGATGATTTCATTGAGATAAGGTACCTGCGTCAGCTCCTCGACAATGTTATCCAGTGCATCTGTTGCCAGTTCGGAATAGAGAGACGGTAAAACCAGTGACATCGGCCGGGTGCGGGAAAAGCTCATGAGCTCCCGTTCCATATCTTCTACCGGGCGGTCTACCAGGTTATGAAGGGTTGTGATGACACCGTTCTGATAAAAATCAGCCACCGGGAAACTCCTTAATTAATTTTTTTAATAGAGGTAGCAGACTCTGGTTCCAGCCTTTCGGACCATGGAACTCTGCTGTGATTGTGTTTGGGTTTTCAGGTTCAAGGCAATTGTTTTTACCGGGAATGACCACAGGGTAGTCTGCGGCCTCCAGCATTGCCAGATCATTTTCACCATCGCCGAGGGCGATCATGATGGGTTTCTGCTGCCAGGCCTCGTGATAATAATTTCTTAGAAAACTAAGACCATCGGCTTTATCAGCGTTACCCATAACATGATAAAAACGACCGCCTTTTAACAGGCGCAGACGGTGATGCTCAAGGGCCTCGCGGAAAGGCGTCAGCTCTTCTTCACTGCCCTGCCAGAGCATAGGTTCTGTGGCCTCACGCTTTTTCGCCATGCTGGCGTCGTCTGAGCTGAGTCCGGTCAGAGCTTCCACCTCGCTGGCCGGCATGTCATTAAAGCCACGGAAGCGAAACCCGTCGTTACGCAGCTGATTTAGGACTTTGAGAATGCTGTTGTAATCCGTGCCCAGGATTTCTGTCTCGGTTTCCGTATCGCTGACTGGCAGGTAAACCGCGCTGCCGTTCTCACACACAAACGGATCACGATTCTCCATTTTATTGCGAAGCAGCTGCACTTCTGGGCGGGTCTTACTGGTATTGAAAATCAGGGGGATGTGGTTTTCACGAAGGAATTTCAGCGTTTCCCGGGCTGGGGCGGTACTGTAGGTGTTGTGGTCGAGCAGGGTACCGTCGAGATCGGTCAGTACCACCAGAGGCACTTCAGGTTGTATCTGGGTCATATTGTCATTCTGCTTTGCGTCGGTGTACAGCTGAGACTTTGTGTGCCTGATTTATATCCAGCACCAGGTCAGCTTCAGCGGGCAATGTTCGCAATGCCTCGCGGGTGAGTCTTTCATAGTGCTGGATAAAACGACGGATACCAGCGTCATCCAGGCTGCGGTCTGCGTTGCCTTGCGTGGCTTTGCGGTTGTCCGCTTCCTGTTGTGTGCGCCAGCGTTGCACAGCACTCATATCAGGAACTTTCAGCATAATGAGTTTATCCAGCATGGAAAACCAGTCTTTGTACGCACCCAGTAACTGCTGGTTTACCCAGGTACGCCATCGACCGTCCTGATCTTCACTGGCTTCAAGTTCATTGACGGGTTCAGCGAGGGCCGTTACATCGACACCGTGGCAGCCAACGCACCAGCCTTCAAACAGAATCAGGTCTACCGGGCCGGTGACGGTATGCCAGGCATCTTCTGGCAGTCGGTCATCACTGACTTTATCAAACGCAGGAAAGTGGATCATTTCACCTTCACCAAGGGTTTGCAGGGATCTGAACAGGTTCACACCGCGTTCTACATCGTGGGTGCCCGGAACCCCGCGGGTGACCAGCAGGGGGTGAATCGTTTTACCCAGATGCTGGCGCTCTTCATGGGTCAGGTAGAGGTCGTCGATGGATACCACCACGACGTTCCAGCCGAAAGCCTCGGCATAGAGTGCGGCTAATGCTTTGCTGAGTGTGCTTTTGCCAGACCCCTGGCCACCGTGCACTCCTATGACAGGCGCCTGTTTACAGCTGCGCTGATAATCTGCCAGCCAGGCACTCAGTGGCAACCATACGCTTTGCCACTGTTCCAGCCAGCCATCAGGCAGAAAATCCAGAGCGGATCGTGCGGCGGCGAGACGCTGCCAGTCGTCACCGGTTGGCATGGTCGCTGGCCATAATTCACTCTCTGTGGACATCGTTCTCTCCCGGGTTGATCTGAACTGGGTTTGCAGTCTCTGTGCCAGCCAGTATAGCCTTAGCCCGGATGCGACGGGCAGCAGCACCGTACAGTGTTGACACTGTCGGGAAAGCTGTCGTTGTGTAATATCGGTGCGCTATTTTGGTGCACTAGGCTGCGGAGGCGACAGATGTCAGGTCAGAGAGTGGCGTATCAGGGCACAGCTGGAGCGTATTCACATCGTGCCTGTCAGAAAGTATTCCCTGAGTGTGAGGTGTTGCCCTGCGATGATTTTGCCGGTGCATTGGCACAGGTGATGGAAGGTCATGCCGATTACGCCATGATTCCTCTGGAAAACTCGACGGCAGGTCGGGTCGAGGAAATATACCGGCTCATTCCAGGAACTCACCTCAGTATCGTCGCCGAGCATTTTGAACCTGTGCGCCATTGTCTGCTGGCACGTCCGGGTGAAACCCTGGCAGATCTGACTCATGTCTGCAGTCACCCACAGGCGCTGGCGCAATGCCATGATCATCTGCAGCGCCTGAATCTGCGCCCGGTAGCGGCAATTGATACGGCCGTGGCGGCACGTGATCTGATGGCTGACACTACACCCGGACGTGGGGTGATTGCCTCTCCTTTGGCCGCTGAGTTGTATGGGCTGGATGTGCTGGCCAGCGATTTTCAGGATGTCGGAGGCAATACCACCCGATTTCTGGTGTTTGCCCGGGAGCAGGCTCACCCGACCGAGGTCTCCGGAGTAAATTACATCACCAGTTTGTTGTTCACTGTGCGGAACCTGCCGGCAGCACTCTATAAAGCCCTGGGTGGTTTTGCGACTAACGGCGTGAACCTGATCAAGCTGGAAAGTTATATGGATGGCGGCACCATGGAGGCCAGTCATTTTCACCTGGATGTCCATGGTCATCAGGCATCGCGCGCTCTGGCCAATGCTCTTGAGGAGCTGACGTACTTCTCTGAAGAACTACGAATTCTGGGAAGTTATCCGGCACACAGTTACCGTGGCCGAACCGATTTTGTCTGAGTATGACTTTGCCTGATAAGTGACCCGGAGACTCAGCTGCCCGGAAGGTCCGGTTTCTGAGAGGATTACTTTTCAGATTTTTCCGTCATCAACAGTGTTTCAGCGCGCATAATCCACTCTGAAGTGTTGGTGATTTCAGGATTCAGTAATGCCAGGCCAAAGCTCAGCTCAATGTCTTCTCTGGAAAAACGGCTCAGAGAGTCCTGAATGCGTTCAATGCAGAGCAGGCATTCACTGGTGGATTTGTCGGGCAGCAGGAGTGCAAAACGGTCAGCGCCGACACGTGCCGTGAATTCAGGGACACCATTAGCCATCATAAAGGCCGCCATTTGCTTCAGCAGCTCATCACCAGCGCTGAAGCTCCGCCGGTGGTTGTAGTCGGCAAAATTGTCAATATCCAGAATCATCAGGTGACTGGTACTGCCCGGGGGCACTTCGCGGATGTAGTTTTCAAGGACGGACTGAAAGGTCTGGAAGTTCAGTAAGCCTGTTAACGGATCGCGTTTGCGGGCATCACGCAATAACTTGTCAGTCGCTTTCAGATCGGTATGCAGAATGGCTGAATCAGTGGCGTCGTAAATCAGCAGACAGATGTGATGAACTTCGCCATTGGCCGATTCCAAAGGCAGAATATGGGTGTTCTGATACATAAAGGAAGAGCGCCCGGTAATCGGTCGGGCACTGGGGAAACGGAACAGGTAGGGGCGTTGCTCCCAGATGGTGAATGTACTGATTTTCAGCTCAAACACCGCCGACGATTTCTGACGGAACCAGTCTTCCGGTAATTCGGGGAAGAGTGAGAACAGACTGCTGCCGCGTGCCCTCTGTGGGCTGATACCACTGTGGCTGTCCATAAAGCTGTTCCACAGCTCAACCTGATAGTTACGATCAAGCACCACAAGGCCGATATCGATATCCTGAAGGATATCCATCAGCCAGTGAATGTCGTTCATCTCTATCCTGGTCTGGTTCATGGTCTGCCTTGACGGTTGGCCAGTGAGAACAAGGTTATCGGTATCGGAAGGCATTCTTAATCGAGCAGAAAATCGATTTTTTTATTCAGGATATTCACCGATTCTTCTGAGAAAAGAAGAAGCAGGTCGCATTCCACATTGGCGTTCTCGAGCTTGTAGTGAATCTCAATGGCCAGTGTGTTGTGCCAAGTGCTGTTGCCGGATTTGAGAATATCCGCTGTCTGGCAGTGTTGCCCGAGGATCACCGGGTGACTCTGGTTGAAGTCGATTTCGAGCTGCTCACCAATACCGCGGATACAGGTTCCGATCAGGATGGAGGCTGTGTCCATCAACAGTTCCAGCTCGGCCTGGCGGCTCAAAGGGCCAGTGTAGTTCATGATGCTGGCAAGATTGGCAAAACTGGTGTCTTTGAAGATCAGCAGAGTTTCCCCGACCACACCGCTGCCGGCAAAGCCCTGACAGACCGCGGACACAGAGCTGTCCTGACCGACTTCCTGAATGGCCATCTGTATATCGCTGTTTTCAATCATGCTGACCCGAGGCACAGGCAGCTGGACAAAGGTATCCAGCAGTTTTGCCAGGCGTTCAGCAGCTCTGCCCATGGCGACGTTCGTCAATTCCTGGTAGCAGTCTCGCTGATCTTCGGTGATGGCGCAGGCGTATGACATATTCAGATCCCGGTAAGAATTCCATATTCGGTAAGAACACGACGGGCTTTATCGGTGTCGATCGGCTTTTCAATAAACGCCAGTGCACCCAGATCAAGTACCCGCTTTCTTGCCTCGGGCTGAATGTCGCCACTGACCACAATCACCATGGCTGGCAGGTCTTCACGGCGGATGATTTCGAGGACACCAAATCCATCCATATTCGGCATGGTCAGGTCGAGTAATACGATGTCTCCTTTACCTTCCCGGATGGCATTGATTCCTTCAACCCCGTCAGTGGCGAAGTGAATATCAACATTCCAGTCAGGTGGCAGTGATTTCGCCATCTGTTTGCGGGCGAAACCTGAGTCGTCGCATATAAGCAGGTTAAGGCTCATAGGGTTTTTCCGGTCTTTGTAGTTGTTAATTAAGTAATAGCTTAGGGATCACGGTGCAGCAAATCAGTGACGTCGATTTGCGTGAGTCTGACATTTGAGGCAGTTATCCCGGCAGTCAGCCCTTGAAAACGTATCTGAATACACCCATATAGCGCAGAACTGTAATTGACTGTACCTGACCTGTAACAAGGAGAACCTGACCATGACAGACGCTGGTAAAGAAACACTCGGCTTTAAGACTGAGGTAAAACAGCTGCTTCACCTGATGATCCATTCATTGTATTCGAATAAGGAAATCTTCCTGCGCGAACTGATCTCCAACGCGTCGGATGCCTGTGACAAGCTGCGCTTTGAAGCGCTGCAGGATTCGGGCTTGTATGAGGGTGAGTCTGATCTCAAAGTCACTATCAGTGCTGATAACGACGCCGGAACCGTGACCATTGAGGATAATGGTATCGGTATGAACCGTGATGATGTGATCAATAACCTGGGCACGATCGCTCGATCGGGCACCGCCGAATTTCTGAGTAAATTAAGCGGTGATCAGAAGAAAGACTCACAGCTGATCGGTCAGTTTGGTGTTGGTTTCTACTCCGCGTTTATCGTGGCCGACCGGGTAGTGGTCGAGACCCGCCGTGCTGGCGAGTCACAGGCGCAGGGTGTTCGCTGGGAATCCGCAGGGGAGGGTGAGTTCTCACTGGAACCGGTTGATAAAGCGGTCCACGGTACCCGTATCACGTTACACCTGAAAGAAGGTGAGTCGGAATTCCTCGAGCCATTCCGCCTTGAAAGCCTGATTAAAAAATACTCCGATCACATTGCCATCCCGGTCTTTGTTGAAAAAGAGAAAGCCGAAGGTGAAGAAGATACGCCTGCTGAAGCGGTTAACCAGGCCCAGGCCCTCTGGACCCGGGCGAAGTCGGATGTCTCCGATGAAGATTATAAAGAATTCTACAAACACGTATCACACGACTGGAATGAGCCACTGACCTGGATGCACAACCGGGTCGAAGGCACACTGGACTACACCAGTCTGTTATACATTCCGGCAAAAGCACCGTTCGATATCTGGAATCGTGATGCGACGCGTGGTCTGAAGCTGTACGTCCAGCGTGTCTTTATCATGGATGACGCAGAGCAGTTCCTGCCACTCTATCTGCGCTTTGTGAAAGGTGTGCTGGATTCAAACGATCTTTCCCTGAACGTTTCGCGTGAAATTCTGCAGAAAGATAAGCAGGTGGAAAATCTGCGCAGCGCTCTGGTTAAGCGTGTGTTGGATACCCTGGAAAAAATGGCGAAAAAAGATCCGGAAAAATACCAGAGCTTCTGGGATGAATTCGGTGATGTATTAAAAGAAGGACCTGCAGAAGACTTTTCCAACCGCGAAAAAATCGCAGGGTTGTTCCGTTTTGCCAGCACCCACACAGGTGAAGATATTCAGAATGTTGCGCTGGCTGATTATGTCTCGCGCATGCGCGAAGGTCAGAAAAAGATTTATTACGTTACCGGTGACAGTTATGCAGCGGCATCTGCAAGCCCGCATCTGGAATACTTCCGTCGTAAGGGTGTTGAAGTACTTGTCCTGACTGACCGCGTTGACGAATGGATGGTTGGACACCTGAGTGAGTTCGACGGTAAAGCGTTCCAGGACATCACTAAAGGCGAACTGGATCTGGAAGACCTTGCAGATGACGCTGAAAAAGAACAGCAGAAACAGCTGGAAGAAACGCACAAAGATCTGGTAAGCCGGATTCAGGAAGCATTAAAAGAGGACGTCAAAGAAGTACGTGTTACTTCACGATTAACGGACTCGCCAGCCTGTATGGTAGTGGGGCAGTACGATATGAATGCACATATGCGTCGAATGATGGAAGCTGCTGGTCAGTCAGTGCCAGAACCGGAAATTATAATGGAAGTTAATCCGGAACACCCACTGGTTAAGCGAATGGATCAAGAGCAGGACGAAGAAAGATTTGCGGATCTTGCCAATCTCATTCATGCGCAGGCACAGCTTGCAGAAGGGAGCCAACTCAGGCAGCCTGCTGAATACGTGTCCCGCATCAACAAACTGCTGTTGGACCTGATGAACTGATTCATTAATTTCAGTCTGCATTTCCGGCTCAGCAGGAGTGTTGGGCCGGAGTTATTTAAAGGAGTAGATATGCAGATTGTCAGTCTCGCTGAGCAACCTCAGCATCTGGCAAAACTGCCTACTGGCATCACAGTGAATGGTCTTACCTTTACCCTGATATCAGCCTGCGGGACCGGGCTGAAAGTATGGCTGACTATTTTTCTGCTGAGTCTGTCCCGAAAATGTTTATTGCTGTCGATGGTGACGAGTTATTGGGCTCTACCGCCATTGACCGCAATGACATGGATACCCTCCCGCATCTGACCCCCTGGATTTCTGATGTCTATGTGAACCCGGCTTTCCGTGGTAAAGGTATAGGCACCGCTCTCGTCCGTCACGCGATGGAATACGCCAGAAATAAAGGCGTTCGTACTCTTTATTTGTACACGCCAGGGCAAGAGGACTTTTACACTCGACTGGGTTGGAAGCGAATGACCAGAGATATTTATCATAACCACCCGGTATCTGTGATGCACATCGATCTGCTGCCGGAGATCAGTGCAATTTCCTCCTGACCGACACTGCTGGTATCATCGTTCCCGTTCAGGCCAGGTCAGACCGGCCCGGAACTAAGGTGTCACTGTCACAGGAAAACGATGTTACCCATGAAAAAACTGTCTTCACTGTTTTTTATCTCCCTTTTCTCTGCATTTCCGCTGATGGCCTCAGCCGGAGGAACTCTGGACCTGAGTCTCTCAGATACCACAGCCCGTATTGCCTGGGATGCCACCAAAGTAAGCAGTGGCATGCATCTGAATGCAGCGTATCTGCATGGCAGTGAAGAAGGCGCTGAAGGTGATCTGATCTCTGCAGGCCTTCATGTCGTGGATGTGCGTAAGAGTCGCTCCAGCCTCTACATGGGCATTGGTGGTAATGTGTATCTGTTCTCTTCCGATGACACCAGTGGCGGCGCACTTGGGGTGGGTGGTTTTTTCCGTTACGGATTACCCATCAACCCGGACTTGGCCGTGAGCGGTTATGCCTATTATGCGCCGCCGGTCGTTTCTTTCTCTGACGTTGAAAACATGTTCGACGCTGATCTGCGCCTGCAATACAGTGTCATTAATTCGGCCCATGTGTATGCCGGATTCCGCATGAACAGCATCAAGCCTGAAAATGCAGACGACCGATTCAAGTTCGGAGATGGTCTGCATGTTGGTCTCCGCCTGGATTTCTGATGGCCAACTGGATCGGTCACACGAATCAGAAGCTTTACCATGTCCGTCTGTTGATAGACCTCTCTCAGCAGCTTTCTGGGGCAGAATCTGCAGCGGCTGAAGACGCTGCACTGTGCTTGTTGCGTGAAGCCTGGCTGAGTTATCTGAATGAACTTGCCGTTCATGCTGGATACAAGCAGGCAGTCACTTCGTTGGCGGATCTTCAGTCTTCTGTTCCATTGGTGACCGGGGAAATTACCGAAGTCAGTAATCTGATGAAGTCTCCGGGCACCTGGTTGTCAGAACTGCAACTGAATCTGGAACATCAGCGCTTACCCAAAGACAGCCGTCCAGCCAGCGTTTCCCCCAGCCTTATTTCTCTGAAAGTCGAAGATTCTCTGCCGCTGCGACGCTGGTGGCAGGGAATGTCGGACCTGATTGATAGTCAGCGACTGAACCGTCAGGAAAGCTGAATTCCCTCTGCTGGCCCGGATGTAAGGCCAGCCCCTTTGTGGTAACATCGAGGTTACTTTCTGAGGTAATTACTATGTCCCGTTTTTTAGAAATCATCGAGTTATCGAACGGCGATATCGCGCTTCGTCATGTCGATGAAGAAAGCGGTGACGCTCTTGTGAGTATCCGGTTTTCGGACGATGCAAAAGCCAGTCTGCAGGAGCATTGTGTGGATGTTGCCCGTGCCATGCTGGAAGCCGGAGCGCTTAAAGTCAGTGAATTATCCGGTATTGAATTTGAGCAGAGTCCGTTCGATGTATCCGTCGGCAGTGAACGTCAGGTTCATTGACCAGCAGATTAGAGTCTGCGCTGAAGGCTGAGTAATCAGCACCCATTTTTACAAAGAAGCCGGCAATTGCCGGCTTTTTTGCTAACACAGGGTGGGGTCTTGTTATGTTTCAGAATTCGCGGCGGACAATGATCAGGTGTGTGCCTTTGCTCTCCGCCAGTATACGCAGCTGTTGACGAGTCCCCCGGCTGAGGTGCCCGATCCACTCAACAATAAGATGGCTTTTTGCCGAATTCAGAGCACGGATACACAGCTCTTTCTGGTTGTTAGCCGTGGTCGCAAAATGCAGAACCGGGGAATCCTGAAGTCCGCAACGCGCAAGCCAGTATTTGTTCATAGACTGATCCGGGCTGAACCACATTAACCAGCGTTTGTGACTGTTGCAGTGAGCCAGCATGGGGAGCAGCAGGTGTGCCTGGACCGCACTGGTACCCGAGATAATCACTTCACTCATGCTGCCAGGTTCGTTGCTGCTCAGTGGCGGGACAGATTTCCCGGAATGAGCGGTGGTCAGCGGATGTTCAAAAGCAGTCTGAAACATGGCGGACTCCTCAGTCGCGTCGGATCACTCCGACGTAAAGGCCTTCAATGCTGAATTCCTGTTGTTTAAGGTCAACTTCGATGGGTTCGTAATCGTCATTTTCCGGGAAGAGAAGCACCTGGCTGCGATTTTTCTGATAGCGCTTAACGGTAACTTCATCTTCGACCCGTGCGACAATCACCTGGCCATTACGTGCAGTTTCTGTCTTGTGTACGGCAATGTAATCGCCGTCGAGAATGCCGATTTTCTTCATACTGTCACCGTGAACTTCCAGCAGGAAATCCGCCTGCGGATGGAAGAATGACGGTGGTATTTCGCAGTAATCTTCGATGTGTTCCTGCGCCAGAATAGGTTCGCCGGCGGCTACCCGGCCGACAATCGGTATGCCCGGATCATTTTCTTCCACAATGCGGATACCGCGGCTGGCGCCGGGCATCATTTCGATTGCGCCTTTGCGGGCAAGTGCTTTCAGGTGCTCTTCGGCGGCGTTCGGAGAACGGAATCCCAGCTCCTGAGCGATTTCGGCGCGGGTCGGCGGAAAGCCAGACTCTTCGATGGCTGAGCGGATGAAATCCAGAACTTCCTGCTGGCGTGCGGTGAGTTTGATCATGCGCGTCTCATCTGTTGTTTTGTACAGTATGTGTGAATATATACAGTATA
>JBPEXS010000500.1:0-4476 GCA_052031325.1 Thalassolituus sp.
ATGGCGTTAACGGCGCGTTCCTGACCCAGTACACCCTGAAACGGGGTGACTTCGGCAGTCGTTCTGAACGGCAGGGATTGTTCTTCGATGGTTTGAGTGGTCAGGCTGGGGGCGAGGGCAATGGGCTTGTCGGTCATCTGTAACGCAATACAATGAATAGAACCTTCACAGTATTGTGCTCTGCCCGGATTGGCAAGCAGTCTATTTGTCATCCGCCGCCGGGTAAGGATAATAGCGGGAGTAACAGAGTACCGAGACCCGCATGTCAGCCCAGCCCGAAGATCGCACCACCATTGATATGTTTTCCACGCCGCGGCCAGGGCGGCCGCGCAGCAACCCTTATGACCGCACTCAGCAAAGCCGTCTGAATAAGCGCAGCCAGCGTCTGCGCGACAAACACGCCGGCCTGCATCGGGTTGAGGCTAAGTTGCCAGCGGATGTGATCAACCGGGTCGACGAAGTCTGTGCCGAGCTGGGGCTCAGTCGCAGTGAGGTTATTGATCAGGCACTGCGGCAGTGGTTGCATCTGTAGCAGGTGGTTGATTTTCTGTCTGCGTTGCTAAGGCATCATTAAACTTCAGTTGGGTTTCGACTAAGCCCTTGATTCTGAAGAGCGGTTTGGCTATTGTACCGGCCCTCTGACTCAGGTCAGAACGTTATGGTGGCCTCTTCCGGTCCCCCCGCAACGATAAGCCGCGAACCCCGCCAGGCCCGGAAGGGAGCAACGGTAGTGGTCGACTCGTGTGCCGGGGTGTGGCTGGTTGAGGTCATCTCCAGATGCTCCTGACATTCCTTCTGCATCGCGTTATTATCTCCCCCTCAAAGTATTTCCGGCATCTGCCCTCAATAATTGGTATTGCATGAGTTATCAGGTACTTGCGCGTAAATGGCGCCCCCGTTTCTTTGATGAGATGGTGGGACAGGAGCATGTTCTCAAGGCCCTGATCAACGCCCTGAATGAAGGCCGTCTGCACCACGCTTACCTGTTCACCGGCACCCGCGGAGTGGGTAAAACCACCATCGCCCGGATTCTGGCCAAATGCCTCAATTGTGAAGAAGGCATTTCGGCGCGCCCATGTGGGGTTTGTTCTTCCTGTCGTGAAATCGCCGAAGGTCGCTTTGTTGATCTGATCGAAGTCGATGCGGCATCTCGCACCAAAGTTGAAGATACCCGTGAACTGCTGGACAACGTCCAGTACGCGCCGACAAGAGGCCGCTTCAAGGTTTACCTGATTGACGAAGTGCACATGCTCTCCACACACAGCTTCAATGCGCTGCTGAAAACGCTGGAAGAGCCGCCCGAGCACGTCAAATTCCTGCTGGCGACCACAGATCCACAGAAACTGCCGGTGACCGTCTTGTCACGCTGTCTGCAGTTCAACCTGAAGAACATGACGCCTGAGCGCATTGTCGGTTATCTGGGCCAGATCCTCGGCAAAGAAGACATCGGTTACGAAGAGCCTGCACTCTGGTCGCTGGGGCGTGCGGCGCAGGGCAGTATGCGTGATGCGCTGAGTCTCACCGATCAGGCCATTGCCTACGGTGAAGGCAGCGTCACAGAAGAGCAGGTCAATGCCATGCTCGGTACCATGAACCGAGGTCACCTGTTCCGGCTGGCGGGATTGATGGCGCAGGGCGACGCCAGTGCCATTCTGCGTGATGTGGCCACGGTGGCTGAGCATTCACCCGATTACGACGAAATTCTGCAGGGGCTGCTGCACATCTGGCACAAAGCGGCACTGACGCAGCTGGTGTCTGATGCGGTGGACAACACCGAAGGTGATCAGGCTGCGATCATGGAGCTGGCCAACGCCATGACACCAGAAGATCTGCAGCTCTATTATCAGATTGGTCTGCAGGGGCGCAATGACCTGGCGCTTGCGCCTGAGCCGCGCCAGGGCTTTGAAATGGTCCTGCTGCGTATGCTGGCTTTCCGACCGGCACCTGAGGTTATGCCAGAGCTCGACCTCGAGACCTTGCTCGAAAAAAAAAAGTCGCTGAACGCGGTTGAATCGTCGGCTGAATTACCCGCTGAATCAGCCACTGATTCTCAGAAATCGACTGCTCCCCCGGCTGCTTCTGAAACAGAGCCACTTGAACCCGAGCCACTTGAACCCGAGCCACTTGAACCAGAGACACCTGAATCTGAACCTGCCTCGTTTCCAGTGACTGAAGATACGCCGGTCATGGAGGTTGTGCCTGAGGCTGTTGCAGAACAATCGCCCGGTACTGCATTGGATTTCGCCTGTGACCCGGATGACCCGCCGTTCGAGCCGGACCCTCCCGCAGTATCGTCCAGCAGCCTTGCACCACAGCCCGTGACTGAAAGTATGCCTGCGGCTGAACCGGCGCCAGTCAGCCGTCCTCAGGACGTCGCACGTCCTGTCAATAAAGCTCAGGCACTGCTGGACGATCCGCAACACCCTGTTCAGCCGGAGCGAGAAGAGGTCGCAACAGAAACAGCTACCACTGGTACGATTTCAGATGGCCAGCCAGATACCGGGACAGAAACAGAAATAGCTGCCGACGAACCTTTACCTGAGTTGTCACCCCATACCTGGTGGATGTGGGTCGAGCGCCTGCCGCTGGCAGGCTTGCCCATGGCCATTGCGCGTAACAGTGCGCTCACCTCAGTGCAGGCAGACATGCTAGAGTTTGACGTGGACCCGGGGCAGGGCGCGCTGTATAACGACGCTCAGAAAGACCGGATTCAGACCGCACTGCGGACACTGCTGCCACAGGTGAAAATCACCATGACACTGTGCCCGCCACGTGGAGAAACGCCAGAGCAACGACGCCAGCGACAACAGGCTGAAGCGCGCTGGTCGGCCCAGCAGGCCATCGACAGCGATCCGCTGGTAAACCAGATACTGAACGAACTGGGTGGACAGGTCATCGAAGACAGTGTCCGACCCAACTGATATTAACCCCTTAGCAGGAGACAAACATGCTGAAAGGTGGAATGGGCAATCTGATGAAACAAGCCCAGAAAATGCAGGAACAGATGGCCAAGGCCCAGGAAGAACTGGCCCGTGCTGAAGTTACCGGCGAGTCTGGTGCAGGCCTGGTAAAAGTCACCATGACCGGTCGTCACGACGTAAAACGTGTAGAACTGGACGACAGCATGATGGAAGAAGACAAAGAAATGCTGGAAGATCTGCTCGCCGCTGCCGTCAATGACGCCGTGCGCAAAATTGAGCAGAACAATCAGGAGCACATGTCGAAAATGACCAGTGGTATGGGCCTGCCACCAGGTATGAAGCTGCCGTTCTGATCCTGCTATGACCTACTATCAGCCACCTGCGGCACTGCGCCAGCTCACAGAAGCGTTCGATCAGATGCCTGGCATTGGTGAACAGAGTGCACGCCGTATGGCTGAGTGGCTGATGTACCACAGCGACATCCGGGCATTTGAGCAGGTGCTGAGTGCCGCCGCTGACCTGCAGATCTGCTCTGGCTGTAACCTGGGCGTACCAGAGCCTCACTCATGTGCTTTGTGCCAGCGTGACGGTATCGATTCTTCTCAGTTGGCCGTGGTGGAAGACTCTGCTGCAGTCCAGCCACTGCTGGATCACGGCTACCGTGGCAGGGTCTATGTTCTGCACGGCCTGCTGTCACCGGCCCGGGGCACCGGACCGGCGAAACTCAGATTACCCTCGTTGTTTGCGCACCTACAGGAACATCCGCCTGAACAGCTGTTACTGCTGATTACTGACAGCGTAGAAGGACGGGCAACGGCGGATTATATCGTCCGCAGCCAACCTGAACTGCCGAGCCTGAGTGAATCTCTGAATGGCTATCTGGCGACCTTGGAAAGCCGCAAGGATCTGACCTCTGACTGAGCTGGAAGACCGGGCTTGTAATCGCAAAGACTATTACAACAGCTAATCACAACAACTTAGCGCAGCAATTAATCCAATAACCGGAATGACACCCACTGCAATGACATCAACAGGCGCAACCCCCGATTCTCTGTCACTGCCGCAGGCAACCTGGATCTCCAGCGATGCCGCTCTGGCCACGGCCTGTGAGGGCTGGGCTGATGCTGACTTTCTGGCACTGGATACCGAGTTTGTCCGTACCACCACCTTTTTCCCTAAGCCCGGTCTGGTGCAACTGGCAACCGCAGATGATTGCTGGCTTATTGATCCGCTCAAGATCTCTGACTGGTCGCCTTTCAGGAAGCTGATGAGTGATCCTTCCATCGTGAAGGTTTTTCACTCCTGCGCCGAAGACCTGGAAGTCTGTAAACGCCTGTTTGATGAACTGCCGTCGCCTTTGTTTGATACGCAGCTGGCCATGTCACTGTCAGGTTACGGCCACTCTGTTGGCTTTCAACGGGCGATCGCTGAGCTGCTGGGGCTGGATATACCCAAAGAAGCGACACGCTCCGACTGGCTTAAGCGCCCTCTGTCTGCACAGCAGGTCGATTATGCGGTGGCTGACGTTTATTATCTGCGCCAGATTTACCCTATG
>JBPEXS010000501.1:0-2247 GCA_052031325.1 Thalassolituus sp.
GAACTCTGGTATATGGAGCAGAATGGCCTGTCTGTGCAGAATGGCAGGGCCTTTGGTCTGATGGCTCCCCTGAAGGTACAGATGGATCCGGAGCACTGGTATGACCTGGGCGAATTCCAGGACCAGCCGCTGGCAGAGCTCGACATCATTCTGATGCGCAAAGACCCGCCGTTTGACGGTGAATTTGTCTACAGCACCTACATTCTGGAAAAAGCAGAAAAAGACGGCGTACTGGTGGCCAACCGCCCGGCCAGCCTGCGCGACTGCAATGAAAAGATGTTCGCGACTGACTACCCCGACCTGATGACGCCAACCATCGTCACCCGCCGAGCGGATCTGTTAAAACGTTTTCATAAAGAACACGGCGATGTGATTTTCAAACCCCTTGATGGCATGGGCGGCTCTTCCATTTTTCGCCTTAAGGCCGATGACCCGAACGTCAGTGTCATTATCGAAACACTGACCAGTCACGGTGCGGAGCAGATCATGGCGCAGCGTTTTATTCCCGACATTACGGCCGGTGATAAACGCATCCTGATGATTAACGGCGAACCTGTGCCGTATTGCCTGGCACGGATTCCGGCCACGGGAGAAACCCGTGGCAATCTGGCTGCCGGTGGCCGTGGGGTCACCCAGCCATTGAGTGAGGACGATAAGCGCATCGCCGCCATCGTAGGCCCAGAACTGAAAGCCCGTGGGCTGTATTTTGTCGGGCTCGATGTCATCGGCAGCAACCTGACGGAAATCAACGTCACCAGCCCGACCTGTGTGCGTGAAATCAGCCGTGACAGTGGCATTGATGTCGCTGACCAGCTGATCCGTACCCTGTTTAAAATCCGTGCCGGCATGTCATCCTGAACATACCTGTGCACTCTCGCCTGCAGACCTTGTCCGCAGGCGCACGGTATGGACAAAATCGGAGTATGAGCGCAGACTTGCACCCGTTTTTTTCAGGCCTTGGATGTACAGATGTCAGACACCACAGTAACCAGTAACGACCGGTTACTCTTCGCACTTTTTGTGGCGCTTATGCTGCATGCCGTGGTGGTTCTGGGAATCAGTTTCGAGGCCGAACCAACACCGCCCTTTGCGTCAACAATGGAAGTGACACTGGCTGGCTACAAGCAGGATAAAGCCCCGGAGCAAGCCGACTTCCTGGCCCAGGAAAACCAGCAGGGCAGCGGCACCGAACAGGAAGCCGTGCTGCAGACCACCGATGTCGAAGCCGTATTCCACGCTAACCGCATTAATGAAACTGAGCTGCAGGAGCAGCAGGCCAGTGCTCCCAGGGTAACCCGCAACGGGCAGTACGAAACCGTCACGACCACGGCAAAGAGCGACCACAGCGTCCTCTCTGAGACCACAGAAACGGCCACAGAAACTCTGCCGGAAGGTCCACGCCAGTCGCTGCTGAAGCGCAGTCTGGAAATCGCCAGCCTGCAGGCCAAGCTGGACACTCTGCGCCAGTCGTATGCCAAGATGCCGCGGGTGCAGCGCCTGACTGCCGCCTCCACCATGAAAGCCGCCGATGCGTATTATGTGAATGGCTGGCGCCGCAAAGTAGAACAGATCGGCGACATCAATTACCCGGCAGAAGCCGAAAACTGCTACCAGAACTGCAGCCTGCGCCTGCTGGTTGCCATTGATGCGGATGGCAGTCTGCACGAAGTCGTCATTCTGGAATCTTCCGGCCGTCAGGTTCTGGATGATGCAGCTGTCCGCATCGTCAGACTGGCCGCGCCGTTTGCGCCCTTCACGCAGGAAATGCGCAATGAAATGGACCGTCTGGAGATCATCCGGACCTGGCAGTTCAAAGGCAACCGTTACCGCTCAGGTGTGAATTAATGGAAGAACTCAGCAACCTCAAAAATCACCTGCTGATTGCCATGCCCGCACTGGAAGACTCCTGGTTTGCCGGCAGCGTTACCTACCTCTGCGAGCACAACGCTGAGGGGGCCATGGGCATCGTTCTCAGCAAGCCTACCAGCCACCATTTCAGTGAGGTCTGTGATCAGCTGGGCATTGAAGGTCACAGCGATCACGACCCTGTCGTTCTGCAGGGCGGGCCGGTGCGTCCCGAACAGGGGTTTATCCTGCACCGCAATGACGGCCATGACTGGGCCAGCACCATGAAAGTGACCGACGACATCAGTCTGTCCTCCTCCCGTGACATCCTGTTGTCCATTGCCAGAGCAGAAGGACCACAGGAATACCGCTTTGCACTGGGTTATGCCGGCTGGGGAACGG
>JBPEXS010000502.1:0-1721 GCA_052031325.1 Thalassolituus sp.
TTTCAGCCAGGATGACGCTGCGTTCGATGGCGTTTTCCAGTTCACGCACGTTACCCGGCCAGTTGTAATCCATGATGGCCTGGCGTGCTGCGGTACTGAAGTGCATGGCGTTCTGCTGCAGCCTGCCTGCTGCACGGCCAAGCAGGAAGTCGGCAATTTCCAGAACATCTTCGCCGCGTTCTCTCAGGGCGGGCAGGTGCAGTTCAATCACATTCAGGCGATAGTACAGATCTTCGCGGAAGTCGCCCGTGCGCGACAGTTCTTTCAGATTACGGTGTGTGGCAGCGATCAGGCGTACGTCCACTTTCTGATTCTGGATAGAACCTACACGGCGAATCTCACCTTCCTGCAGAAAGCGTAACAGACGTGCCTGGGCTTCCAGCGGCAATTCGCCGATTTCATCGAGGAACAGGGTGCCACCGTCGGCGGCTTCCAGAAGGCCTTGTCTCTGGGTGCTGGCACCGGTAAACGCGCCTTTCTCGTGACCAAACAGCTCAGACTCAATCAGGGTTTCCGGAATAGCGGCACAGTTGACTGAAATCAGTTGTTTATCAGCCCGGCGACTCTGAGAGTGAATGGCCTTGGCAACCAGCTCTTTACCGGTACCGGACTCCCCCTGAATCAATACCGTGGCATCGGTAGGCGCGACTTTCGAAATTTTGCGGTACAGCAGCTGCATGGCATCGCAGCTGCCGATGATTCCGGTAGATGGAACGTCCTGATCAGCGGCGGCCGCGGCAGGCGTGCCTTCTGTCTCTTCGCGGGCAGTCCGCTGTTGGCTGTCCGCCAGAATCTGTTTGACGGCCGCAAGCATTTCTTCGTGATCGAAGGGCTTGGCAATGTAGTCGACGGCCCCCAGTTTCATAGCATCCACTGCGGATTTCAGGCTGGCATAGCTGGTCATGATGAGTACCGGGGTATTACCGGCAAGGGCAATCAGATCGGTACCGACACCGCCCGGCAGGCGCATATCACTGATGATGAGGTCGTAGTCGGGCAGCTTCAGGCTGCGCGCCACGTCAATGGAGTCGGCCTCGCTCACCTGAAAGTCATTGCGCTCGAGCAGGCGCTTGACGGAGTGGCGGATGATGGCTTCGTCTTCGACGACTAAAATGTGGCTCATTCAATCTGACTCATCAATCGGTGGTGTTATCCGTAACCGGCGCATGACGTGGGAAGGAGACTGTAACACAGGTACCCCGGCCACTGCTCCATGGACTCTGAATACTGATGTGGCCGTAATGCTCTTCAATAATACTGTAAACCAGAGCCAGCCCCAGTCCGGTGCCTTTGCCCACCTCTTTGGTGGTGAAGAAAGGTTCAAAAATACGGCTGAGTTTATCTTCAGGGATGCCGTGGCCATGATCAATAATACGGACAATGACTTTCTGATCCTGCAGTTCGCATTCTGCGACGATGTCGCTGCCAGGTTCGGAGGCATCGCAGGCATTGCCCAGCAGATTCACGAACACCTGCACCAGTCGCTGGGCATCCCCACGGGTAAAACAGGCGTCAGTACAGTGATTCACAAAATGGATGTCTTCATTGCGTTTGTTGAGGCGCAGCAACTGCATCGCCTGCTCAATACACAGACGCAGATCCACGGTCTCCTGCTCGGTACTGTGGTGCCCGGCGTGGGAGAAGTTCATCAGTGACTGCAGGATACGGCTGATGCGCTTGGTCTGATCCTGAATCTGATCAGCCATTTCCAGCAGTTCCGG
>JBPEXS010000503.1:0-3038 GCA_052031325.1 Thalassolituus sp.
GTCTGTTGCTGCTGGGCATGTTGCTGGGCCTGTTGCTGCCATTCAGTGCTTCAGCGGTAGTCGGTGGTTACCAGTACGAGTTTGACAGCGCTGAAGAAGAAGCCCGCTTTCAGCAGCTGGCCGAAGACTTGCGCTGCCCCAAGTGTCAGAACCAGAACCTGGCCGACTCTAATGCACCGGTGGCCATAGATCTGCGCAACAAAGTCTACGACCTGATGCAGGACGGCCAGAGCGACGAAGAAATCGTCGGTTATCTGGTCGATCGTTACGGCGATTTTGTCCGTTATAACCCACCGTTCCGTTTAGACACGCTTCTGCTCTGGGGCGGCCCGGCTTTGCTGTTACTGCTGGGTATTCTGCTGTTGATGGTTCTGAGACGTCAGCAGAAGACCCCGGTTACGGAACTGACAGCCGCGGAAAAAGCCCGCCTTGATGCGCTGAAACAACAGATGAAGGAAACCGATTCATGATGCTGAGCACTGCCATTCTGTTGCTGCTGGCACTGCTGATTCTGGTCTATCCCCTGATCAGCCGCCGTGATGATACGGTACTGGTGGCGGACAAAGTCCAGGCGGCGGAAAATCTGGCGCTGTACCGCGAGCGGGTCGCTGATCTCGAATCCATGGACTTCAGTGACGCCGAAAAGGCCGCCATGCAGCTGGAACTCGACCGCGAGCTGCTGGCCAGTCAGAACGGCGACAGTGGGGTGGATGCTGCAGATCAGGCCTCCTCTGCGTTGCGCTTTGGCATCGCGGGCGGTGTGTTTGTACTCTTACTGGCCCTGAGCTTTGGTCTCTACCGCTTCTGGGGGGCCGCCGACGAAGTGCGCGCCACCGAGCTGTTGATTTACGCTTCTGAGGCCGAACTGACCGCGGACGAATACGCCGAGCTGGATCAGCGTCTGTCAGCCTCGATTGCCCGGAATCCTGAGGTAATGGAGTGGACCTACCTGCACGCCCGTCTGTTGCAGCGCCAGGGGCAATACGCCGATGCGGCTGCGGCCTACGACGAACTGCTGCAGACCCTGCCGGAGGATCGTACCGAAGACCGCGCAGCACTGCTGGCACTGAAAGCTCAGATGCAGTTCTTTGCCCGCGGTCAGCAGGCCGACGAAGAACTCTACGCCACGGTGACTGAGGCATTGGCGCTGGTCCCCGATCAGCAGCAGGCACTGGGTCTGGCTGGGATTATGGCATTTGAACTTGGTTACTACCGTGATGCGATTGATCACTGGCGCGGACTCTGGAAGGACCTGCCCCAGGGGATGGAGTCCATGGCGCTGGAGAACGGTATCCGCCGGGCTGCAGAACGTCTGGAGGCCGACGATGAAACCGTTGACCTCAGCTGGCTGGTACGTGCGGGTATTCAGGTAACGGTCGATATCGCGCCACAGGTACGTCAGTCGGTTCAACCCACCGATCTGGTCTTTATCCTGGCCCGTGCCGTTGATGGTCCGCCGGTCCCCCTGGCAGTACAGCGTATGACCGTCGCCGACCTGCCCGTGACACTGGTGCTGGATGACAGCATGGCCATGGCTCCGGGCATGAACCTGAGCTCTGCTGATACGGTGACAGTGACCGCGAGGATCTCTCTGACCGGTAACCCTGTGGCGCAACCCGGTGACTGGCAGACTCAGGTAGCGGATGTGCCGACTCAGGATACCCAGCCACTGTCCCTGACCATTGACACCCTTGTGCCGTGAGCCTCTGGCCTTCATCAGACTTGCGCCGCACAAGGTGCGCCTGCGCGGGCTGTTATTTGTGAGTCTGCTCAGCACCCTGATCAGTGCCTGTTCACCCATTGGTCTGGTCAATGGGGTGGCTAAGGTTTACCCGGCGGAGGTTCAGCGAGACATCCGCTATGGCGATGCAGCCAAGCAGGCGCTTGATCTTTATCTCCCATCCCCAGACCGGCTGATACCGGGCCAGAAAACCCCGGTGGTGGTGTTTTTCTACGGTGGCAGCTGGAACAGCGGCGATAAATCCATGTACGGCTTTATCGGCCGTCGTATGGCCGCAGCCGGGTTTATCACGGCCGTGGCCAACTATCGTCTGTATCCTGACGTGGTATACCCCGAGTTCCTGCACGACAGTGCCCGGGCTGTGGCGAAAGTTCATGAGCTGATGCGTTCTGAGGCTTATCAGGAGTGGCGTCCGGCTGAGCGTTTAACGCTGATGGGGCACAGCGCCGGAGCCTATAACAGCGCCATGCTGGCGCTGGACCCCCGCTGGTTGGCAGCCGAAGGACTTGAACACACAGAATTACTGGATGCATGGATCGGTCTGGCGGGTCCTTACGACCTGTATCCGATTACCATCGAAGAGGTTAAACCGGTGTTTCATCACCCGGATTACCCACCGCAGTCGAACCCCATCGAGTTTACCCAGCGCTCAGCGCTGCCTGCGTTACTGGTTGCTCCGGAAAACGATGAAACCATACGCACGGAAATTCACACCTACGCTCTGGCAGAGCAGCTCAGTCAGCAGGGGGCTGAGCATCAGCTGGTGACGGTGCCGAAAACCGGCCACGTCACCCTCATTGGCAGTTTTTCGCCCTTGCTGCTGTTCACACCCTCAGCGATGGTGCCGGTTGAGGCCTTTATCCGAGGCCGGGCTCAGGCTTCTCCGTCGCTTTAACGGTCTGGCGTTTATCGGCCAGCAACAGCAGTGGCGGCAGCAACAGGAAGTCGATGACCAGTGCCACAAAGATGGTCAGTGCCAGTAGCAGGCCCATGCTACGTGTCGGCATAAAGTGGGAGAACTCCATCACCGCAAAACCACCCACCAGAATGGCCGAGGTAATCAACAGGGCAACACCTACCGTGCGGAAGGCGTAGCGGATTGCATCTTCAGTTGATTTACCCAGATCTGTGCGCGCGTGGTTGTACTTACTGAGAAAGTGCACAGTGTCGTCCACCACGATGCCCAGTGACAGACAGGCCACCACGGACGTCGCCGTATCGACATGGCCGCTGATCAGGCCCCACAAGCCGTAAGACATAATCGCCGGGAAGACATTCGGCACCATGCTGATCAGGC
>JBPEXS010000504.1:0-4389 GCA_052031325.1 Thalassolituus sp.
TGCAGCGTTGAGACCTTCACCCCGGAGCGCTTTGCGACCTGACCCACAGAAAACGTGACCTCTCCCATAAAAAAACCTTTACCTCAAGTTAACTTGAGGTTTTAGAGTAGCTTTCAGTCACAGCAAACTCAACGGGAGAGACCACTATGTACTTCGAACACATCAACTTGTTTGTACGAGACCTGGATGCTTCAAAGGCCTTTTATCAGGCGGCATTTCCACACTGGAAGGTCCGTGGCCACGGTAACCGCCCCTGGTATGGCAAACCGACGAACTGGGCGCATCTGGGTGACGATACTTTCTATCTCGCCCTGAACGACGGCGGCGAAGGAGAGAACCGCGACCTGGCCAGCAGTCAGCTTGGGCTCGCGCATTTTGCCTTTGCGGTCGACAACCTCTACGCCCTGAAGCAACGCCTGGAAAACGCAGGCTTTAAGGTCAGTAATGCAGGAGCCGATGAGCCATTCCGTCAGAATGTTTATTTCATCGATCCGGATGGCTATGAGGTGGAGTTTGTCGAATATCTGAGTGATATACCGGCTGAACGTAACTTATACCGATAAGGAATTGCCGGGGTGCACTGTTCTGACTAAAAGCCGGCGCTGTTCAGCCCCCGGCCAGTAGCGTCATCAGGGGCTGGGTGATGTTCTGTCTTTCTTCCAGTACGGCAGAAGCTTCAACGACGATCAGCGTTGATATTCCTCCTGCCAGGGTGATAAAGGGGCTGTCCCAGGTATGGGGCGAAAACGCTTCTGCCAGTGTGGTGGTGATGGGAATCAGCGCCAGCAGCAACAGCATTTCAAACCCGGAAAGCTTTTGCGACATCAGCAGAATCGCCAATACGCCGACCACAAACACACACAGGCTGCCCTCGATACTGCGGGTATAGCGGTTCTGACTGAACAGGGCGCGGGTCTGGTATTTATGCTTGCCAAAACGAACACCCACTGGCTCTGCAAGACCATCACCGATACCGGCGATGATGATGGTGATGAATATCAGATTGACCCGGTCGTAGTAGCTCAAGGCGATGATTACCGGCACCAGCACCATATACGTGGCGAGTGTCTGGGTTGATAGCCAGGTCAGGGTGTATGGCCGGTCTTCGGGCCGGTCAATGGCGGCAAAAGCCGTGGCAAAAAAATGCGAACGGGTGCGGATCGGTTCTGACATCAATAAGACAGTGCCGACAAAGATAAACCCGCTGATGACCAGTGAAACCAGATTATGCTGGAAGGTAAGCTGAGTGGTCATGAAAATCGGCAGAAAGAAAATAATAAAATGCAGGATCTTACGGGTGTAATTCACCTTCACATTTTTCTTCATCACCCAGAGGCCCAGCAGGTAGCCCCCTGCGTATAAGGCAGCGAATTTGCAGAATTCGATCAGGAGGAAATTGCCAAGAAATTGATCCATACAGCAGGCATCCTTTTTGCGTTTTTGAGGGAGGTACTCCTTTATCTGTGGACCACTATACAATGTTTCAATTTCTTTACAATTATGTGTCAGTACTCACTATTTCTGCGTGGACTGTGGTTGGCTTGGATTACCCTAGCCATAAGGCAGGTTGGTCAGGGTTTGGTCAGACAGGGACATTGAATGGTGAAGTCAGGTTTTATACCGTTAACACTGACGGCTGTTCAACGGATTCTGGTACGGCCTTCCTGACGTAAGGATACGCTTTGTAGCGCGAGATCTATCTGAATGACAACCTCTGAACGCACCGCAGATTCCGGTGCGAAAGGTGATGTAAAACAACGGTTACTGACCGCCGCCATTAATCTCTACGGTGATAAGGGTACCCAGGTATCGCTGAGAGCCATTCAGCGTGAAGCGGGTGTGCTCAATGAAGCCGCAATCCGCTATTACTTTGGCTCAAAAGACAAACTCCTCGACGCTTGCCTGGAATCGCTGGCCGAGCAGTTTATTCCTTTGGCTCGGAATATGATCCGCCAGACCCTGGATCCGGAAACCAGCAGTGACATCGGGGTCCGTGATGTGGCCATGGTTCTGGTCAGTGCTTTTTACTCACTGAAGCTGAACAATGAGGCGGGTATCCGTCTGCTGGCGCGTATGATCCGCGAAGAGGGGGCCATGGGGCAGGATATGCTGATCAAGCATTTTGGTGAGGCCATCTGGATGCTGGAAGAAGTGATCCAGAAAATGCACCCTGAAAAGCCGGCCAAAACCATCCGCCTGCATCTGTTTCTGGCCATTAACAACACCATCAATGGCATGGTCGATCTCGACCTGTTGTGGCGTCTGCCATCCCTGGATGACGACCATGAACATTATCACCTTAGCGAGGGCGAGCTGGCCTACGGCTTTATCGATTACATTGCGGCAGGTATGGCGGCCTGAGGTCGCCATCGGTTTCAGACATCCTTCATACGGAAGCCGAGCAGAAATCCAATCCCACTCATCACGGCAAACCCCGTCAGTACCCAGGTCAGCGACAGGCTGGCAATGGCCGCACTGAGCAGGCCAATGATCAGCAACAGAACGCCAATCAGGGTATTACCGACGGACACATAGTCAGTGCGTTTCTCGCCACCTGCCATATCCAGCACATAGGTTTTACGGCCAACCCGTACGCCTTCGTGAATCACCGACAGCAGGAAATACAGCGCCAGCAGCCAGTAGACAGACAATGAAGGAAGTTCGCTGATCAGGGCACCGGCGACACAGGTCAACGCCGTACCCGCCGCGGTGATCTGCATGACGGTACGGCTGCTGAGGTCTGACAACCGCCCCCAGATAAAGCCGCTGGAGATGCTGGCCACACCACTGACCAGAATGAACATACCCAGGCTGAGGATGCCCTTCTCGTCTTCGGCCTGCTGGGCCAGAACAATAAAAAACGGAGCGCTCAGACCAGAACTCATCATCAGCGCCCGGACGGTGATAAAGCGGCGGAAGTCGGTATCCGTCACCAGAATACTGGCGGATTTCAGTGCCTGTTTCATGCCGTTTTCACCGCCGCTGGTGGCACCCTCGTATTCATTGACCCGGGAGTAAACCAGGGCCGACAGAACGGACACCGCAGCCGCAGCGATCAACAGTGGAATCAGCCAGCTGTCGGCTTCGCTGAGGTTAAACAGAAACGCAGCCCCCAGACCAAAGGTGGCGACACCTGCAGCACTGGCACTGACGCCATTGAGACGCCCGCGACGGTTCTTGGGGATGGTCTTACCGGTCACATCTTTGGAGGCCACTGAGCTGAAGCCCCGCGCCAGACTGATCACCACCAGCGATGCCACAATTGCCCAGCCTGCCGCACTGCCTTCAAGGGTTACAGCGGCCAGAGCCATCAGCAGCAGTCCACCACCCTGGAGAAAGCCACCCAGAACCAGAAACCACTTCCGTACCGGGTACGAGCGCATCACGCTGGCAATCGCGAGTTGTGGCAAAAGCGAGCCTGACTCACGGATAGGCACCAGCAGGCCACTGAAAAAGGCGGGTACCCCTGCACTCGACAGCAACCAGGGCAGCACCAGTTTGGCACTGGCAAAGGTATCTGAGAGCTTAGTGAACCATTGCCCGGCAAGCAGCAGCATAAAATTGCCTGGCACCTCGCGACAGGCGCTGTCTTCAATGTCTTTGCAGGCGCGGGCGTCGTCTTCACTGACCAGAAATTCATACACCTGTTCAGCGCGGGAAGGGCGGGTCATGTGGTACATCCTTCTTATTCAGTACCCCAGATGCTACCACTCAGCCAGGTTGCAGAACATGAATACGGCCAACCTGAATAGTTTACATATGAACTATAAAATGTTTATATGCGAACTAAATGAGGGTGCGGAGTACGTATGGACCGTCGGCTTTTCTTTCTGATGAACATGGCGCAGAAGAAACTTTTCCGCCACGCAGACGATGTCTGTGAGCAGACCGTCGGAGCCAGCATGACGCAGATGGCTGCCCTCATGGTTGTCGCTGCACAGCCCGGTTGCCTGCAGAAAGACCTTGCGGCCAGCCTGATGCTGAATAAATCAGCAGTTACTGGTCTGGTTGAGCGCATGATCACTAACGGCCTGTTGATCCGCAGTACCTCTGAGACAGATGCCCGGGCAGTGAGCCTGATGGTGACGGATGCAGGCAAGGACAAGGTCGCGCAGATGAAGCCATTGATCGCCAGCCTCAATCAGACCTTTACCGATGAATTTACCGACGCCGAAATCGACACCATTCTGCGTTTTTTTCATTTCATCCTGAAAACCTTCTGACAGGTGATGTATGCATGAACCCGAACTGATCCATTTGCCCACCGAGCCCGGTCACAATGTTGCGACCCGGGTCTTTCTGTCGGAGGCCGCCAATCCTGCTGGCGTCTGTATTCTGGCTCCGGCCACTGGTGTGGCCCAGTACCTGTACGACGATTTTGCCCGCTGG
>JBPEXS010000505.1:0-1037 GCA_052031325.1 Thalassolituus sp.
ACGTGCGATTCAGAGTCATCACGCACCGCCACAAAGCGTGCCGCCCAGGTACCGTCTTCGGTCAGCACTTTGTTGTAATCCAATGCGCCCCGCAGTTGGTTGTAAGACCCGGCAGTGAGCAGAACCTCGCCCTGATCTTCATTGGTCGGACGCTTACGCACATAGTTCACCGTGCCGGACGAGTTACCCACGCCCGTCAACAGCGCGTTGGCACCACGGATCAATTCAATTTTGTCAAAAATATAAGTGTCGTATTCACCGATGATGGTGGCGTAGTCGTTACTGGTACCTATGCCATCCACCTGGGTCAGCTGCACTTCAAACCCTCGTGCATTCAGGGTTGAACGGTTGGTTTCCCACTCCTGAACATCGATACCGTTCATCAGATCCAGGGCGTCGTTGCTGCCGGTAGCGCCGTATTCCAGCATTTCTTCAGCACCGAGCACACTGATTGACTGAGGAGTGTCTTTGATCTCCAGCGGCAATCCTGTGGCACCCGTAGAAACACGGTTAGAACGGACAGCAGTGACCGTGAAGGTATCCAGCTCGACGACCTCATCCTGAGTGTCTTCAGCAGCAAACGTCATAGTAATTGTCAGAGGTGTGGCCAGTGTCAGACCAGCAATGGCAATCGCCAGAGAGGATTTTTTGAACAGCATAGTATTCCTGTGGGCATCAGCCCGGTGTGATGAAGGTGTGATGGAACAGTTCCGAGATAATAATTAAACCTTAATCTAATTGCAAATCATTATCATTAGCTATTGTCATATACACCTTATATGTGGCACCTGGCGTTCATCACAAAGCCTATTTACTCAGGGTCTGTGTATTTACTCACAGTTCGCATAAACTTGCGTAAACAATGAAAAAGGCAGAATCATGGATGGCTGGCACTTTCCCCGCAAAACTCTTGCAGAGCATTACCTGAGTTTATTCGACCTGGGGATTTCCTCGAGCTTCTCTCTGATCGCCCCGCGGCGAAAAGGTAAAACCCTCTTTATCCTGCGCGACCTGGCCCCAGCCAGTAAAAAGAAGTA
>JBPEXS010000506.1:0-5869 GCA_052031325.1 Thalassolituus sp.
TCCTTCCTGGATCTGAGCTCCGGTTATGTTTCCCGCGCCCGCGATCAACTGCCTTTGCAGGGTGAAGAAGGCCCATGGAAAGTGAACCAGAGCTATGTCAAAGACCTGTTCGGTATGAAGCTCAGCAGCTTTGGTGCAAAAGAGCTGAAGTACGGTAAATAAGTACAGTCGATAACTGCGGTAAATACGCCCATGAGTGATGAGGTCAGTGCAGAAGAACGGCTTTGGCTGGCACTGGCCGCCGTGCCTTATGGCCGGGTCACTTCTTATGGGAGACTGGCCAGTCTGGCGGGCTTCAGTGGTCGCGCCCGCTGGGTAGGGCTGCAGTTAGGACGACTACCTGAAGGCAGTCAGCTCCCCTGGTACCGTGTGGTCAATTCAGCGGGTTACTCGTCATTGCCGCCGGGCAGTGCGGGTTATGCCCGACAACTGACCTTGCTGAGTGGCGAAGGCGTCGCCTTCTCAGAAAAAGGCAGAATACCCTCGCGCTTTTTCTGGCCCGATTAAAACCGCCCTTCCTATTCATAAACCGCATGCCCCATAACCGTCTGACAAAAAAACGGCCCGAATAACTCAGGCCGTTTTCCGTTTGCAGATCAGATTTCAGGACGGAGCTGTCAGGACACCCGGTATTTCCGCGCCTGATCCTTCAGCTGCTCCGACATCTGCTGCAGAGAGTCACTGACATTGGATGACTGGGTCATGGCATCCACCGTGCTGCTCAACAGATCAGTAATCAAAGCCGCATTACGGCTGACTTCGAGGGCGACCTCTTCCTGCTCTTTGGTTGCTGCCGCTACTCCGTCGCTCACTTTAGCGATGCGGTCTGACTGTTCAGCAATCTGTTTCAGCCCCTGCTGGGTTTTACCCGCCAGATCGACGGTATTGCGGATCTCAGACTGACTTCGCTCCATACGCTGTACTGCCTGCGCAGTACCTGACTGGAACTGGGTAATGATTTCCTGAATACCCGCTGTGGACTGTTGCGTACGCTGAGCGAGTGAGCGGACCTCATCCGCCACCACCGCAAAACCACGCCCCTGCTCACCTGCACGGGCGGCTTCAATGGCGGCATTCAAAGCCAGCAGGTTGGTCTGCTCGGCAATACTGCTGATCACATCCAGCACCTGCACGATGTCCTGGCTGCCCTCTTCCAGCTTATTGATCACGGTGGATGAGCTCTCAATGCACTCGCTCAGGTTATCCAGAGATGTCAGTGACGCCTGCATCATCTCAAGACATTCGTCGGAAGAGACACGGGCTTCAGAAGCACCGGTCGCTGCCTCACGGGAGTTCTCACTGATACCCGTGATGGCTGTCGACATCTGTGACATGGACGTCGCCAGAAATTCCGAAACATTCTGCAGCTCTTCATTACCGCGACGCACGTTCTTCTGACTTTCCGCATTCGCCTTTGACACCTCGTCAGCCGTCAGAGACATCTCGTCAGAGGTCTCACGAATGGAGGACAGAATGCCCGAGAAATTCTCCAGCATGCGGTTCAGAGCACGGCTGGCGGCACCGGTTTCATCCGAGGTTTTATTATCAAGACGCAGAGTCAGGTCGGTATGCTCAGTCACCTTCCTGAGGGTCTGGCTCAATGCGAGAATCGGCCGGGTGATCTGCACCGATAATAACCAGGCGGCCAGGGCAGAGACCATCAGCGCCACCAGAATGACCAAAGCTGCGGTTCTGAAGATTTTTGATTCAAGCACTGCAGACAGAGCAAAAGCTTCGGCAATATCCACCTCACTGATGAGTGCCCAGTTCACATCCTGAATATCCAGTGGGGCGTATGCACTCAGTGCAGGCGTATCACGGTAGGTGGTGGTCTGTATAAAGCCACTGTCACCTGCCAGTGCCAGGTCCACTGCGGGGCTGCTCACAGACTGATAACCAATGCCCGTGCCAATGGCCATAATGTGATCAATCACTTTGGTGGCAAGGCCCGACTGGCGCAGATGTTTGGCAAAACTATCGGGGTTCTCCACCAGTTCACGGCTTATGCTGCGCATGGTGTGGTCAGCTCCGACCAGATACGTTTCGCCGGTCTGACCATAACCATTGCCTTGCCAGTCTCCGTTATGCGTCATGATGCTGTTGATTTTATCGACGGGCATCTGAAAGATGAGTACACCCAGCTGACGACCCTTTTCATAAATTGGCGTCGCAATAAACGCAGCCGGATTTTCGTAAGAGGGGGAATACGGGGCGAAGTCATCCAGATACGCTTCGCCTTCAGGCAGATCTTTAGCGACATTAAAAGCACGGGCAATGCCGCTGTCACGATAAGGACCATCGATCAGCGAAGTGGCGTAATCCAGCTCTTTGAAAACCGAGTACACGATATTACCGCGACGATGATCCACCAGAAAAATATCGTAGTAACCGAATTCCTGCAGGAATTTTCGGAACACAGGGTGATACTTATTATGTTCAAATGCGTAGGTGCTCTGGTTACCAAGCTCTACCAATGAATCTTTTTCACCAATCGGATACGGGCTTTCTTTGATAAAGGCACTCTGTAACGCTACCGCGGTTTCGGGCAGTGCGCTGTACAGTGGTGCAGCGTCCAACGTGACACCCGGGTTGGCCTCGGTATAGAGACTACGGAAGTCAATTTCGTAATAGCTGGCCAGGTTTTTACGCTGTTGCTCGGTATCCGGAAAGGTCTCACGTGTGTATAGCGCATATGCATTTTTAAAATCACGCATGGCGTCCTGTGTCATCAGGTTATTGGCCATCAGAGTGACTTGTGAGCGGTACATCGCAAAGGTTTCTTCGATATGGCTCTTGATCTTATTGCGACGGGAAGCCAGATCTTTTTCCACAGACTGCTCCAGTCCTGCCCGGACTTCATCATGAACTGTGTAAGAGATGACCACACCCGTCAGTAACGCACTGAGGCAGGCCAGTGAGCTGACGGCCAGCATCACCTTGAGTTTGATATTCACTGAGTCCTCCGGAAGCTGTCTTAAAGCGGCATTTCTGACGCATATTAATGGCTACTAAATTTACATTAGCCTAAGACTTTAGAATTTCCAGATATTCACAAATGCCATGAAAAGTCATTAAACAAATGGTCAACAAACTCAGAGTTACGACACTAAGAGTTAGAAGGCTATAAGAAGAGATTAGCAGTGCGCCCAGAACGGGCGCAGCTGATTTGATTGATTTTTGTACAGTTGACGTTACCGTCAGTCGGCGTCAGATAAGTAGCTCACGCAGATCTTCCAGGTACCCCGCAAGCAGACGGCTGAAGCGTGCGGCCTCAGCACCGTCTATCACGCGGTGATCGTACGACAGCGAAGTCGGTAGCATCAGGCGTGGGGCAAAGCTGCTACCGTCCCAGACGGGTTTCATCTCAGCCCGCGAAAGGCCCAGAATCGCCACATCCGGTGGGTTTACGATCGGTGTGAATGCGGTACCGCCGACGCCACCAAGACTCGACAGCGACATACAGCCACCGCGCATGTCATTCAGTCCGAGTTTGCCGGTGCGGGCAAGCTCCGCCTTTGCGGCGAGGTCCTGAGCAATCTCAGTCACCGACTTCTTATCCACATCACGGATGACAGGCACTAACAGGCCTTTGGGCGTGTCCACGGCGACGCCGATATGGATGTAGCCTTTCATGATCAGTGACTCGCCGTCTTCGGACAATGACGAATTGAAGGTCGGATACACCTTCATCGCCTGCGCCATGGCCTTCATCACGAAAGGCACGATGGAGAACTTCACGTCTTTCTGTTTGCCGTTCTGCGCTTTGCGGAAGGCTTCCAGATCCGTGATGTCCACCTGATCAAACTGAGTCACCTGTGGCACGTTCAGCGAGGCAATGGTCATGGCTTTGGCGGTAGCGCGCTTGATGTTGTTCAGCGGCTCAGTAGTCACTGGACCAAAGCTGGCGAAATCCACTTTCGGCACGGGGGGAATGCCACTGCCACCGGACGCCGCCGGGCTGTTAATGCGTTCTTTCACAAAGGCCTGCACATCGTCTTTGATAATACGGCCTTTAGGACCAGACGGTTTAACCTGCGACAGATCAACGCCGAATTCACGCGCCAGTTTGCGCACCGCCGGACCCGCGTGAATTTTCGATGCCGGAGTTTCCTGCGTGGCAATGGCAGACTCGGCCGGAGCAGCCGGTTTATCTGACGCTTTGGCAGCCGCAGGCTTTTCAGCCGGTTTACCGGACGATTCGGGTACAGGTGCTTTTGCTGCTTGCGCAGGTTTTGAACCTGAGGCCTGAGACAGAAGTTTCACCATAGGATCACCCTGGCTGACCTTGTCACCCAGTTTCACCAACAGTTCTTCTACGGTACCCGCCTTACCCGCCGGAATTTCCATACTGGCCTTGTCGGTCTCAAGTACGATGATGCCCTGCTCGGCATCCACCGTATCACCGGCACGCACCAGTACTTCGATAACATCGACATCACTGGCACCGCCCAGGTCAGGCACTTCAACGATTACGGATTCGGCTTCGCCCGCAGGTTCAGCGGCATCATCGTCTTCCGCTTCAGCTTCTGGCTCTTGAATGGAACTGGCCTCAGATTCCGCTGGTGCTTCTTCAGCAGCAGGCGCTTCTGACGAGCCACCGCTGATTTCGACCATGGCATCGCCTTCATTCACCTTATCACCGACCTTGATCAGCAGTTTTTCGATGGTGCCCGCCTGCTCTGCCGGAATTTCCATTGAGGCTTTATCGGTTTCCAGTACGATCAGAGCCTGCTCTACCTCAATGCTGTCGCCTTCGCTGACGAGGACTTCAATGACCTCAACGTCGTGTGCACCGCCCAGATCCGGAATTTTTAATTGCGTCATCACAGAATCCTTAGCTATACAACGGGTCAGGTTTAGAGGCGTCGATGCCCAGCTCAGCACGCCACTGTTCCAGCTCGGCACTGCTCAGGTCACCCTGCTTCATCAGCTCATAACCTGCAGCCCAGGCCACATGCTGCCAGTCCACTTCAAAGAAACGACGCAGTGCGGTGCGAGTATCACTGCGACCAAAGCCGTCGGTCCCCAGTACCTGGTAGCTACGCCCCTCAGGAATGTATGGGCGGATCTGATCGGAATAAGACTTCATATGGTCGGTGGCCGAGACAATGGGGCCAGCCGAGCCTTTCAGCAGGCTGGTCACATACGGCTCTGGAGTTTTCTCACCCGCCGACAGCAGGGCTTCACGCTCACAGGACATACCGTCACGGCGCAGTTCATTAAACGAAGTAACAGACCAGATGGACGGCGATACGCCTTTGTCTTCCAGCCATTCGGCGGCCTGTTCAACCTGACGAAGAATCGAGCCACAACCCAGCAGCTGAATCGGTTTGTCTTTGCCTTCTGACTGTTTCAGGCAGTACATACCGCGGCGGATACCCTCTTCCACACCTTCCGGCATGTCCGGGTGGGCGTAGTTTTCATTCAGTGTAGTGATGTAGTAGAAGACCTTTTCTTTCTTCTCGTACATACGGGTCAGACCATCCTGAATGATCACCGCCAGCTCGTAAGCGTAGGTCGGGTCGTAGGTCACACAGTTAGGGATGGTCGAGGCCAGAATGTGGCTGTGGCCATCCTGATGCTGCAGACCTTCACCGTTGAGTGTGGTCCGGCCTGAGGTCGCACCAATCAGGAAGCCCTGACACTGCATGTCGCCCGCCGCCCAGGCAAAGTCACCGATGCGCTGGAAGCCGAACATGGAGTAATAAATGTAGAACGGAATCATCGCCAGACCGTTGGTGCTGTACGAGCTGCCCGCGGCCATCCAGGCTGAGAAGGCCCCGGCTTCGTTGATGCCTTCTTCGAGGATGCGGCCTTTCTTATCCTCGCGGTAGTACATCATCTGGCCCTGATCGACTGGCTCATACAG
>JBPEXS010000507.1:0-5377 GCA_052031325.1 Thalassolituus sp.
AACTCCATGACCGGTACGTTCGAATACGAGAAAGGCGACAAGCGTGACGTGCCTGACTTCAACGTGTTCTTCCGTTACAACGCGACCTACCCGTACTACTCCGACGCTATCTGGTACCTGACTCAGATGCGCCGTTGGGGCCAGATCGCCGACGAGAAGTCTGATGACTGGTACATGAAGACCGCGAAAGAAGTTTACCGTCCTGACCTGTACGCCGAAGCGGCTAAAGAGCTGATCGCTGAAGGCACCATGAGCGCAGATATGTTCCCTGACTTTGAAACCGAAACCGGCTTCAAACCAGAACAGACTGAGTTCATTGACGGTGTTTCATACGACGGCACCAAGCCAAACGAATACCTGAAGAAATTCAGCATCGGTCTGAAAGGTTCAGACAAGATCTGATCATGAACCCGCGGGGGAGCTAATCCCCCGCACGTTCCCGGAGAAATTATTATGACGCTGACCAACATTGCCATGCTCGAACCCTGGATCAAAATCGCCAAAGGTGAAAACGTTGCCGACAACGTAGGCATCCTCGTAAAAACCTTAGGTCTGCCACTGGTAGGATTGCTGGTGTTTCTGATGCTTTGGCAGGTTGCCGCCAGCAACATCAACACCTCACTTGGCCAGTTCCCTGGTCCTGGTGAAGCACTTGATCAGGCCAAAGGTCTGGTTTCAGAACACATTGCTGAGCGCGAAAAAGCCGAAGCTTTTTATGAGCGCCAGGAAAAGCGTAACGCCGACCGCGTTGCCAAAGATCCGGATTATGTTCCGAAAATCCGCCCATACACCGGCAAACCGACCTATTTCGACCAGATCGGTACCAGCCTGATCACGGTAATGAGCGGCTTCTTACTGGCTTCGGCCATTGCCATCCCGTTTGGCATCATCATCGGTCTGAGCGCCAATATGTACAGCGCTTTCAACCCGATCATCCAGATTTTAAAACCCGTCTCGCCTCTGGCGTGGCTGCCGATTGTCACCATGGTGGTATCCGCTCTGTACGTGAGCGACGATCCTATGGTGCCCAAATCCTTCGTGACCTCCATGATCACTGTCATGCTGTGCTGCCTGTGGCCAACAGTGCTCAACACTGCAGTGGGCGTAGCGTCTATTCCGAAGGATCTGGTCAATGTTTCTCAGGTACTGCGCCTCAGCTACCTCGAGCACGTGCGCAAGATCGTACTGCCTGCCTCTATCCCTATGGTATTTACCGGCCTGCGTCTGTCGCTGGGTATTGCCTGGATGGTACTGATTGCCGCAGAAATGCTGGCGCAGAACCCGGGTCTCGGTAAGTTCGTATGGGATGAGTTCCAGAACGGCTCTTCTGATTCCCTCGGCCGCATCATGGTTGCTGTTCTGACCATCGGTATTATCGGCTTCCTGCTCGACCGCGCCATGCTGATGCTGCAGCGTTACGCATCGTGGGATAAAGCAGCGACCCTGCGTTAATTCACCAACGTCATTGAGGAAAACCGTTATGAACCCATTACTCGAATTAAGCGACGTTGGCATTGAGTTCCCAACGCCTAATGGTCCCTTCTGCGCACTGCAGAACGTTAACCTGAAAATCAATAAAGGTGAGTTTATCTCCCTGATCGGTCACTCCGGTTGTGGTAAATCCACCGTACTGAACATCGTTGCCGGTCTCTACCAGGCCACCCAGGGCGGTGTTGTACTGGGCGGTAAAGAAGTGAACGAGCCAGGCCCTGAGCGTGCCGTGGTGTTCCAGAACCACTCACTGCTGCCTTGGCTAACCGCTTACCAGAACGTTGAGCTCGCCGTTAAGCGCGTATTCAAGGGCAAGAAAACCAAGGCTGAAATGAAAGACTGGATCGAGCACAACCTCGAGCTGGTTCACATGAGCCACGCTCTACACAAGCGCCCGGATGAAATCTCCGGTGGTATGAAGCAGCGTGTCGGTATCGCCCGTGCACTGGCGATGGAACCTCAGGTACTGCTGATGGATGAACCGTTCGGCGCACTCGATGCCCTGACCCGTGCGCATCTGCAGGACTCCCTAATGGAGATCCAGAAAGATCTGAACAATACCGTGATCATGATCACCCATGACGTCGATGAAGCTGTACTGCTGTCTGACCGGATTGTGATGATGACCAACGGTCCATCGGCCACCGTCGGTGAGATTCTCGATATCGAACTGGAGCGTCCTCGTAACCGCATCCAGCTGGCCGATGATCCGACTTACAACCATTATCGCCACGAAGTGCTGTCTTTCCTTTATGAAAAACAGCGCAAACCCGATACAGAAGCGCCCGCCAAGAAGGCGCAGGAAGATGAAAAGAAGCAATCTGACGTTGCTTGAACAACAGGAAATAGCCGGGTATTCCGCCCGGCTGCTACGAGTCAATTTTATAAATAAAACGGCTTGATACAGGAGATAGCCATGCACATGAAGAAGACCATACTCGCCATTGCAATTGGTGTTGCAGCTCAGGGCGTCAGCGCTTACGAAACTGATTACGGCACACTGATGGCCGACATCAAACTGCGCTTTGAAAGCAACGACACTGACGACGGTACCAACGACGCTGCCAAAGGTCTGATTACCGACGCAGCCATCGGTTTTGAAACCAAATCTTACGAAGGTTTCAAAGCACTGGTTGAGTACGAAATCGTTCAGCCACTGATCGACGACTACGCTCCGGAAACTGCTGGTTACGACGTTATTGCTGACCCGGAAACCAAAGAATGGAACCGTGCACAGATCAGCTTCAACAAAGCTGAATTCGGTGCGGTTGTTGGTCGTCAGCGTATCATCCTGGATGACTCCCGTTTGTGGGTAACGTCGGCTGGCGTGCAAACGAAGTAACCTACGATGCGGTTACTGCGACCTATAAGAAAGACGACCTGAAAATCTTCCTGGGTTACATCGATCAGCGTAACTTCCTGAACGGTTCTGCACAGGACACTTCTGACCAGCTGCTCAACGTCAGCTACAAAGTTGGCCCAGGCACTCTGACCGGTTTCGGTTACATGCTGAAGAACGACAACTCCGGTTATGAAATCGACACCTTCGGTGCGCGTTACGCCGGTAGCAGCATGATCAACGACACCAAAGTGATTTACTCCGGTTCTTACGCCGCTCAGGAAACCACCACCTACGAAACTGACTACTTCGCATTTGAAGGTGGTGCTGTTGTGAGCGGTGTGACTCTGGCTGCTGGTGCTGAGATTCTGGGCAGTGGCGAAGCCGGTACTCCAGGCTTCACGTTCGCTTACGGTACCAACCACAAGTTCAACGGTTGGGCTGACAAGTTCCTGAGCACTCCAGAGAAAGGTCTGGTTGACAAGTACGTGAAAGCTGCAGGCAGTGTATCTGGCGTTAAACTGGTTGGTTTCTTCCACAAGTTTGACAGCGTTCAGGACGATGTCGATCTGGGTAGCGAAATCGACCTGCTGGCCGTTAAGAAAATCGACAAGACCTTCACTGTCGGTGCCAAAACTGCCTTCTACTCTGCTGGTGACACTGGTGTAGACACCACTAAGTTCTGGCTGTGGGGTCAGGCTAAGTTCTGATCCAGTTTCGGAAACTCCCGTTGGTTTACGGTTTTTCCAACGGGATTCGCAGAGGGATCTGCACCCTTTTAGGTATAAAAACCGCTCCCCTGGCAGGGAAACCGGTGAATACAATCTGACCAAAAGTCGGCGTATTCACCACCCTCCACGACCGGAAATTTCCGGTCGTTTTTTATTCTTTACGGGTAGACGATGAACGGAAAGATTCTGGCCATCATTGGCAACGGTATGGCCTGCAACCGGGTACTGGAAGAACTCGGCAGCGACCACAACTACCAGAGAATTCTGATTCTGGGCGATGAAGCCATCCCCCATTACAACCGTATCATGCTGTCTCCCCTGCTCGCAGACGAAACCAGTCTGCAGGACATCACACCACACGATACACCCTGGTATCAGCAGCGCCGCATCGAAGTATTGCTGAATCAGGCAGTTACGGCGGTCGATACCGACCAACGTCAGATCACAACCGACAAAGGTGTCGTGATTGAGTTTGATGATCTTATTTTTGCCACCGGCAGTCGCTCGTTTATTCCGCCAGTAACCGGCGCAGACCACCCGGATGTGATTGGCTTCCGCACCATGAGCGATGTTGACCATATGCTCGCCAGGCTCCCTGAGCTGAAACAGGCTGTCGTTATCGGCGCGGGTCTGCTCGGTGTTGAAGCCGCCGTTGGTCTGAAGCATCAGGGGGTGGATGTTACCCTGATCCATCGCAACCCGGTGTTAATGAACCGACAGCTTGATGCCACCGCCAGCGGTATTCTTGAGCGTGAACTCATCGCCCGTGGCATCAAGGTCAGAACCGGTGTTTCACCGCAGGAAATCATCCTCTGTGGCGAACAGATTTCATCGGTACGGATTGCCACACCAGAAGGTGAAGAAACCCTCCCCGCCCAACTGGTGATCTTCGCAACGGGGATCACCCCCAATGCCGAGCTTGCCAAAGAAGCCTCGCTGGAAACCGGGCGTGGCATCGTAGTCAATGACCGCATGCAGGCCTCAAAACCCGGTATTTTCGCCTTGGGAGAATGCTGTGAGTTCGACGGGAATACGTACGGTCTGGTCGCGCCCATCTGGGACCAGGCTAAAGTTCTGGCAAAACAACTGCTGTCACCGGCCGAATCTGAACTGCACTACATCGAGCGTACGCACCTCACCAAATTGAAAGTATCCGGTCTGGATGTGCACAGCATCGGAGAATTCAACGCACCTGATGAGGCCTGCGACGAACTGACGCTCGAAGATCTCACTCTGGGTATCTATAAAAAGCTGATTCTGAAAAACAACCGCATTATTGGCGTGTTGTGTGTGGGCGACGTCGCCGACAGCCACTGGTTCTATGACCTCATGGTGTCAGAAACAGACGTTACCCCGTTCAGAGAAAATCTGATTTTCGGACAGGGATATTGCGAAGAGTTTGAGCGGGATTCAGCCTGAAGCAGTTCACAGGTGTGAGTAACTGGACTGCCACGTCACTTCGTTTCTCGCAACGAAGTTGTCGCAACGAAGTTGTCGCAACGAAGTTCTCGCAACCAAGTTGTCGCAGTGACGTTTACCCCTTCAATACCATCCTTAAACTAACGCATGTCATTGCGAGAGAACGCGAGCAATTCAGCAGCTACCCTCTAAATCATCGCCGATATCAATGCTTACGCGGATTGAATTCTCTATTACGGAAACCACCGTCATTGCGAGCGAACGCGAAGCAATCCAGGGGTTTTCCAATAATCTGTGTAACACAAAGTCACCCAGCATCCTGCCAAGCCTAAGGCGCCCAGCGGTACATCGCAGAGCGCTTGTTAAGTATCTTCAGGTCATACACCTCACCACAGGC
>JBPEXS010000508.1:0-3864 GCA_052031325.1 Thalassolituus sp.
TCGACCTGATCGGCATGAACGAAGCCAGCGCTACACTGGTCGACCGCTTCGGTGTTCACGATAAGCCGGAGGAAATCGAGAAATTACTCGGTGGTCACTGAGGAATAATAATAATGACAAAAGAAGTTACCGCCTGCATTGATGGATCAAAAAGCTCAGAAGCCGTCTGCGACGCCGCTGTCTGGGCTGGCCTGCAACTCAAAGCCCCACTGACACTGCTGCACGTGCTGGAAAAATCGTCGTTTGCAGAAAGCGACCTATCAGGCAGCATTGGTCTTGGTGTGCGCGAGCACCTGCTGCAGCAACTGACCGAACTGGATGCTCAGCGCAGCCGTCTGGCGATGGAGTCCAGTCGTCTGATGCTGGAAGACACTGCCATCCGCATTAACCGCGACCATCCGCGCCTGCAGGTGAATACCCTGCAACGCCATGGTCGTCTGTCGGATAACATTCTTGACCGGCAGGATAAGATCAACCTGCTGATTATCGGCCGCCAGGGCCAGAGCCACGACGAAAACGATGGCACTCAGGTCGGCAGCCAGCTGGAAACCGTGACCCGTACTGTACGCTGCCCGGTACTGGTGACCACCGGCCACTTCACGCCACCACAGAAAATCATGATGGCCTTTGACGGTACTCCCGCCGCGCTGGAAACCATCAAAACGCACCTCGACAGCCCCTTACTGGAAGGTACCGAATGCCATCTGGTGATGGTCAATCACGATGACTCTGCGCATATCGCGTGCTTTGGTGAAGCCACTCAGCTGCTGCAGAGCCGCGAGGTAATGACCACCGTTACCGCACACCTCACGGGCGATCTGGAGCAGGTACTGACCGACTACAAACAGCAGCATGACATTCAACTGATTGTCATGGGCGCTTACGGTCATTCGCGTTTCCGTCAGTTCTTTATCGGCTCACATACGCGTAATATGCTCAACCACACCCGCATCCCTTTACTGCTGCTGCGCTGATGGCCAGCAGCCCGGACCGGAGCTGTTATGATCCCGGATGCCGAACTGGCTGAACTGCGCAACGACATGCTGAACTTCGCCCGGCTGCAGCTGAGCGACCCCCATCAGGCCGAAGACGCCGTACAGGAAGCTCTGGCTGGCGCACTTAAGAACGCCTCGGCATTCGCGCGCAAAGCCAGCCTCAAGACCTGGGTATTCTCCATTCTGCGACACAAAATCGCTGACCAGCTACGCTCCCGCTATAAAGATAATGAACGCCTGACGTCATCAGACTGTAAGACCTGCGGCACTGATGACGACAATTACTTTGATGGGCGTGGCCACTGGCAGGAAGAAACCAAGCCCAGACGCTGGGGCGATACCCACCAGCTGGCCGATAACGCCGACTTCTGGAATGTGTTTGATGCCTGTCTCAATGCACTGCCCGCTGAGCAGGCAAGGGTGTTTATGATGCGCGAGTTTATTGAGCTGACAGGACCTGAGATCTGCGCCACGCTGGAGCTGACCTCATCCAATCTGCATGTACTCCTGCACCGCGCCCGCCTGCGCCTGCGCGATTGCCTGAGCGGTAACTGGTTCGAAACGGAGGTGACCTCATGATGAGTTGTGAGCAAGCCACACGTCTGGCGTCCGAACGTCAGGAGCGATCACTGACGCTGCGCGAAAACACAGAGCTGAAGATGCATTTAATGATCTGCTCCGGCTGCCGTGAATTCAGCCGCCAGATAGATGCCCTGCGCTCATTGATCCGTCGACAGTCTGATGCAGAACAAGACACTGACAGCGACGACAAACCGCCTCGTACCTGACTTCTGTCTCGCCACCTGCCCAGCCCCCTGTTCATCGTTACCAGAGGCCTGAGTAAGCCACCGGTGTAAGCATTCCGGCGGTTACCACGACCATAGGGATATCAATTACCGCAAAGGCCAACCATATGCTGCCCCTGATTCACCGTATCAATCATCTGTTCGACCAGTTCCGCTTTGCCGATGGTCTCGCCCCCCTGTTACTAAGGCTCTATCTGGCCCCCGTAATGCTGCAGGCCGGCTGGACCAAGCTGATGAGTTTTGACGACACCGCCGCCTGGTTCGGTAACCCGGACTGGGGGCTGGGCCTGCCCTTTCCTGAGCTGATGGCCGCACTGGCGACCGGTACCGAACTGATTGGTGGTGCATTGCTGGTCGTAGGGCTGGCAGTCCGCTGGATCAGCCTTCCGCTGATGTTCACCATGCTGATTGCGGCCCTGACCGTTCACTGGGAGAACGGCTGGCTGGCCATTGCCGACAGCTCAAGCTGGCTGGCTAACGAGCGGGTTATGGAGGCCGGAGAGCGCCTCAGCCGGGCGAAGTCCATTCTGCAGGAACACGGCAACTACGGCTGGCTCACCGGGCGGGGCAGTCTGGTGGTTCTGAACAATGGGATTGAGTTCGCCGCGACCTATTTCATTATGCTGCTGTCGCTGTTTTTTACCGGCGGTGGCCGTTACACCAGTGTCGATTACTGGCTGGCGCGCAAGGCGAGGTCTGAGGTCTGAGGTCTGAGGTCTGAGGTCTGAGGTCCAGCGTCCGACTTCCGGCCTTATGGAACCCCGGCTTCTTTATAGGGATTCCTGACCTTTTCAGGGCGACGTTTAAAACGTTTGTAGGTCCACTGATACTGCGCCGGACAAGCCTCAATGCAACGGGCGATGGTGGTATTCATCGCCGTCGCCGCGACGACAGGGTCCGGGTCATACTGACCCGGCTCAGCCTTGAGGAAGTGCAGGTCAAAACCCCCGGCATCCGGCAGGCGTTCGGCAAAGGCAAACACCACCTGACAGCCGGTTTCCTGAATCATCTGATGGGGCAGGTTCGGCGTCAGGGTCGGCACGCCCATAAAATCCGCAAACACGCCGCGCTCGCGTTTCGGCTCCTGATCCGGCAGAAATCCGACCACACGTCCCTCATTCAGCAGAGAGAACAGGGTTCTGACGCCCTCGCCGGTGGTCGGCACCATGTTAGCGCCGACAATTTCGCGGCGTTTCACCATCCAGTCACTGAAAGGCTTCATCTTCGCCGGGCGGTACATGGCCGTAATCTGACAACGGCTGGCGGCATAGGTGCTGATGATCTCCCAGTTGCCCAGGTGCGGCACCATCAGCAGCACACCTTTATCGCCTGCAATCAGCTCATCCAGCAATTCACCGTTATGAATGGTGCGGATCAGACCCAGAAGACGCTCCGGTTCATAACCCCACATTACACCCATTTCTGCGCCGGTCATGCCATTGTGCAGCAAGGTCTCATGAACCATGTCATTGACCTCAGCCGCTGACTTATCGGGGTAACACAGGGTCAGGTTTGTTCTTGCCACCTCGCGGGAGCGGGTACGACGACGCCACAGCAGGCCACCCACGCGACGACCCACACCCTGAGCGCTCTCCAGAGAAGCCAGGCTCATCAGGCGAATGACGCCGATCATCAGATATCCAAGGAGGTAGTTCACAGGCACTCGCGATTGCAGGCAGAAAAGTGGCTGAAGTTTAAGGCGATTTTCCGATGATGCAAACTTTACCCCGGATTTATTCCGAGGTCTCAGGGCTTTGCTACACTGAAATTTCAGGGCCTGTTACACAGCAGCATCGGGTCTGGTTGAAAGGGCACATAATGACTTCTGAATTACAGCTTAAGAACAAGCGCGTTCTTATCGTAGATGATCTGGTAGAAGCCCGCAGCGCCATGAAAAGTATGATGGCGATGCTGGGTGCCGAAAATGTTGAAACCGCCCGTGATGGTCGGGAAGCGACCGATATGATCATGGAACGCGACTACGACCTGGTACTTTCTGACTACAACCTGGGCAAAGGCAAAGATGGCCAGCAGGTTCTGGAAGAAGCCCGCCATACCAACCG